>NZ_JBATWS010000154.1:0-10181 GCF_049672805.1 Parvibaculum sp. | reverse complement strand
CGATCCTGCAACCCTTGCCGACTTCATCGAGCGTGATCAGCTTGGCCGGTCTGGCACTGTGGTGGCCGGGGCGGAGGGCAGCGTTAACATTTTCACGCCAGAATAAGCAGCCCGAAGAGGGCGCACGCGGGAATAGCGGAAAGTGTTGTCATTTGAGCACTGACAACATTATCTGCCTGCGTGCTAGGTTTGGTTCGGCTTTCGGCAGGGAGACGGAGACGGAGTCCGGGCATGTCTCGACTTCGGTGCCGAAGGTGCCTCTAGGTCAGAATTTGAATTCAAGGAGACTCCCCCCGTGATTTTTGACACTTTTGGACGTTGCGTACTCGCGGGTGCGCTGGCCGTAGGGCTCGGTTGTGCCGGTTTCTCCGCTCCTGCATCTGCCTTCGTGAGCGAAGTCCGAGGCGGTATCTATGCCCATGATACGTTCAGCTCCAGTGGCGAGGACGATCATGCAGACATCAATGCCGAGATCGTTTTTCAGACGCCGTCATTTCTGGCATGGGCGTTCAATCCGCGTCCGCGTCTCGGCGGCACGCTGAGCGGTGATGGTGGCACGAGCTTCGTCTATCTCGACGTGCTCGGCTGGACCGTTGACCTGACGGACAATCTCTTTGTGGACGTATCAGTCGGTGGCGCCCTGCACGACGGCAATCTGAAGGGCAATGCGCCCAATGAGCGCTATTTCGGCTGCCGCGCGAACTTCCATGAAAGCGCTTCGATCGGCTACCGCATCACGCCGCAGCTCTCGATCATGGCAAGCGTCGAGCATATGTCCAACGCATCGCTCTGTGACCAGAATGACGGTCTGACGAATGCGGGTGTCCGGCTCGGCTATTCCTTCTGATCTCTGAGTAACAGCCTCGCCGGACAAGGTTCGGCGAGGCTGTTACCAGAGCCAGGTCTGCGGGTCGGCGATTGCCCGGCCTTCGCCTGTGTGAGTGGATTTAATCGGCTGAGTTGGAAGTCTTGTCCACTAAGCGCTTAAATTCGAGCGGACTCGCGATTAACGGAAAATTTATATTTCCAACGCCCGTACCCCGAACGATTACACGCCCATAACCCAGCATTCGGCCCAAAAGGCCTTGTCGCAGATTTGTGCCTTCTATTCGTCTGATATCGATCTCATCAACGTGACGGGATATAACCCCTCGTTTGTAAATTACACGCTTATTGGTGATAACGAATTCTTTTAAATAATAGCTCAGAAACATATAGATGGCGATTATGGGGCCTATCACAACCGTCAGTCCGATGAGTGCGATTAGTATGGCTATAACAAGATAAATCCAATGTATTCTTGCTTCGCCAATGACTTTTTCATCGGAGTCAATTATTTCGGCTACATACCCCACTGTTTCTCTCCTGCATTTGCGTGAATAACGGTCAGGCGATCACGATGAATCAACATAATGAACTTAACTCTTCATCGTTCTTCAGACCACTTCAATTCCCACGCTCTCCTCAAAAAACATTCTACAAATTTCAGATTCTGAATATCTAAAGGGTTGAGGATGCCCACCATTTACATGATCCGTCACGGGGAAGCCGCAGCAGGGTGGGGAGCCGATCTCGACCCCGGCCTTTCGGAGAAGGGGCGCGCGCAGGCGGAAGCCATTGCCCGGCAAGTCGAAGAACGCGTGGGTCGCAAGCTGCCGCTTCTGTCCTCGCCGCTTCGCCGCTGCCGCGAAACGTCCCTTCCGCTTGCCACGAAATGGAACACGGAACCGCGCATTGAAACGCGCGTCGCCGAAATCCCGTCTCCGGTTGAAGACCTGGAAAAGCGCGGCGCATGGCTTCTCCGCGTCATGTCCGGCACATGGGATGATGCGGCTCTGCCGGAAAACACGGGCAATGGTGCTGTCGATCTGCTGGGCTGGCGCAAATCGGTCGTGGATGCTCTGACGGAGCTGAAGGAAGACACCGTCATCTTCTCGCATTTCATCGCCATCAACGTCGCTGCCGGCTGGGCGACGGAAGACAACCGCCTCGTCACATTCCGTCCCGACAATTGCTCCCTCACTGTTTTCGAAACAGATGGAAGCGCATTGAAGCTGGTGGAGAAGGGCCGCGAGGCGGAAACGAAGGTCAACTAGGCCGCAGCGCGTGCGGGGTCGGGGAGGCGGATGCAGCTTCCGT
Source organism: Parvibaculum sp. (assembly GCF_049672805.1). Taxonomy (GTDB): domain Bacteria; phylum Pseudomonadota; class Alphaproteobacteria; order Parvibaculales; family Parvibaculaceae; genus Parvibaculum. The sequence goes on along the minus strand of NZ_JBATWS010000154.1, from coordinate 8,042 downwards.
TTTCCCGCCGCAATCGCATGGCTATGATGCGGCATGAAAATGCCGCCTGATTCTGTTGAACTGCTCACTGTCGCCGAGATGACGCGCGCCGATGCGATGACCATTGCGCGCGGCACAAGCGGAATCACGCTTATGGAGAATGCGGGGCGGGCCGTCGCTGAAGCGATCACAGCGCGCTTTCCGCAAGGCCCGGTCTCCGTGTTCTGCGGGCCGGGCAATAATGGCGGCGACGGATTTGTGATCGCACGCCTGCTGGCAGACCAGGGCTGGCCCGTCACGCTCTTTCTGCTGGGTGCGCGCGATGCGCTGAAAGGCGATGCGGCCCTCGCGGCGGATCGTTGGTCCGGTGCCGTTCACCCGCTGACGTCAGAGGCGGGCAGGGGCGCTTCGCTCATCGTTGATGCAATTTTTGGCGCTGGTCTTTCGCGCGATGTGGATGGCGTGGTCGCCGAACTCATCCAGCGCATCAACGAAGAGCGCGTACCTGTCGTCTCGGTTGACGTGCCAAGCGGCATCGATGGCGATAGCGGGCTTGTGCGCGGCATCGCCTTCGCGGCCGCGCTCACTGTCACCTTCTTCCGGGCCAAGCCGGGCCATGTGCTGTTGCCGGGCCGACTTTATGCAGGTGAGCTGAAAGTGGCCGATATCGGTATCGCAGAAAATGTGCTGACGGAAATTGCGCCCGAAGCCTTTCTCAACCAGCCCGCGCTCTGGTCCGCCTCCTTTCCGCGCCCGAGGCTCGACAGCCATAAATATACGCGCGGCCATGCGGTCGTCGTTTCCGGTGGCGCATCGCATACGGGCGCTGCGCGGCTCGGTGCGCGGGCGGCGCTGCGGGCGGGCGCGGGGCTTGTCACGGTTGCTTCGCCGCCCTCTGCGCTGCTCATCAACGCCTCGCACCTCACTTCCATCATGGTGCAGGTTTTCGATGGCGCGGATGACCTGACCGCCATTCTCGAAGACAAGCGCAAGAATGCGCTCCTTATCGGCCCCGGTGCCGGGGTCGGCCCAGCCACGCGCGAAAATGTGCTGGCGGCGCTTCTCTCCGGCACGGCCATCGTGCTGGACGCCGACGCGCTGACCTCTTTCGCGGAAATCCCGCGCGATCTCTTCGTTGCCATCAAGGGTTACTTTGCCGGCCCCGTCATCATGACACCGCATGAAGGCGAGTTTGCCCGGCTATTCCCGAAAATCGCCGCAGAAGGCGGCTCCAAGCCGGAGCGCGCTCGCAAGGCCGCGGCGGAAGCAGCCGCAACCATCATCCTCAAAGGGGCCGATACGGTGGTGGCCTCGCCGGAGGGAAGGGTGGCCATTGCACGGAATGCTGGGCCGGAACTTGCAACGGCAGGCTCCGGCGATGTGCTGGCGGGCATCGCGCTCGGCCTTCTCGCGCAGGGCATGCCCCCGTTCGAGGCTGCCGCTGCGGCTGTCTGGCTTCACGGGGAGGCGGGGCGCTGTTTCGGCCCCGGTCTCATCTCCGAGGATTTGCCGGAAATGCTGCCCGCCGTGCTCCGGGATTTGCTCCGCCGCATTTAAACGCAGTTGGGGCGGCAAAGGCGCGGCTTTTGCTGGCAATCCCCCCATGCCCTTGATATAGAGAGCGCCAAATTGGGGACCGGCTGGCCTTGGATGGGCCTCGCCAGAGCCCTTTTCGCGGGCGTGGCGGAATTGGTAGACGCGCTGGATTTAGGTTCCAGTGCCGCAAGGCGTGGGGGTTCAAATCCCTCCGCCCGCACCAGGCCGGAAGCCCGGCACACAAACGGATTGGACGATGCAGGTCACGGTTACAAACGCGGATGGACTGAAGCGCGAATTGAAGATTCAGGTTCCCGCTCAGGATCTCGAAAGCAAACTCGGCGCGAAGCTCGAAGAAATGAAGGGCCAGGTGCGCCTCAAGGGGTTCCGCCCCGGCAAGGTGCCGGTGAGCCATCTGCGCAAGACCTTCGGCAAGCAGATCATGGGCGAGGTCATTCAGGAGACTGTTGGCGAGTCGAGCCAGAAGGCCATCCAGGATGAGGCGCTGCGCCCGGCCTTCCAGCCTTCCATCGACCTCGAAGGCGAAATCCAGGATGTGATCGACGGCAAGGCCGACCTCACCTTCAAGGTGAGCTTCGAAGTAATCCCGTCCTTTGAAATTGCTGATTTTTCAAAGGTTACGCTGGAACGCCTCACGGCTGAGGTGAGCGATGCGGATGTCGATGAGGCGCTGAAGCGTCTCGCCGAGAACCAGAAGAACTTCGAGCCGCGCGCCGAGGGGGCGAAGGCCGAGAAGGGCGATCTTCTGACGCTCGATTTCGTCGGCAAGATCGACGGCGAAGCATTTGAAGGTGGCTCCGCAGAAGACGCTAACCTTGAAATCGGCTCGGGCCGCTTCATCCCCGGCTTCGAAGATCAGCTTGTCGGCGCCGCCGTTGGCGACGAGGTCGAAGTGAAGGTGACCTTCCCGGCCGATTACGGTGCGGAACATCTGGCCGGCAAGGACGCTGTCTTTGAGGTCAAGGTGAAGGAAGTGAAGGCCCCGGCAGAAGTGAAGGTGGATGACGAGTTCGCCAAGCGCTTCGGCATTGAAAGCCTTGAAAAGCTCCGTGAGGCGCTGACCGAACAGATGAAGAGCGACTTCGCCCGTATGTCGCGCCAGCATCTGAAGCGCGCCATGCTGGACAAGCTCGACGAACTTCATGACTTCGAACTGCCGCCGACCATGGTGGAGCAGGAGTTCAACCAGATCTGGCACCAGTTCGAGCATGAGCTGCAGCACCAGAACAAGACGCTTGCTGATCTGGACGAGCCGGAAGAGGAAGTCCGCGCCGAATACCGCAAGATTGCGGAACGTCGCGTGCGCCTCGGCCTCGTGCTGGCCGAAGTCGGTGAGAAGAACTCGATCACCGTGACGGAGCAGGAACTGAACCAGGCGCTGGCTGAGCGTGCCCGCCAGTTCCCCGGTCAAGAACGTCAGCTCTATCAGTTCTTCCAGCAGAACCCGCAGGCTATTCAGGAACTGCGCGCTCCGATCTTTGAAGACAAGGTGGTGGACTTCATCGCCGAACTGGCAACCGTGACCGACAAGGTGGTCAGCCGTGAAGAACTCTTCACGGACCCCGATGCCGATGAGCATGATCACGACCATCATCATCACCACGATCATGACCATGATCACGACCATGACCACGACCACGATCATGGCGACGAGAAGCCGAAGAAGGCCGCGCCCAAGAAGGCAGCAGCCAAGAAGTCTTCTGCCAAGAAGAAGGAAGACTGAGCGGCGGATCCGCTTCAGACACACAAAAGGCCCGGCTGATCGCCGGGCCTTTTCCGTTTTCGGAGGGCAGGGATTGCGGCCTCCGTATGGCGATGCCGCGTCGCGGGGAAGGCACTGAAAAATATTTCGCGCGGCACAGAAACATGTTGCGCAGACTCAGCGATACCTATATCTCCGCGCATCACAAGACGCACAACGCACGTGCCGCTGGCCCATCGCAGGTTTATGCAACGACGGAAAGCGTCCTTTTTGGATCACGCCGGTTTCTGAAAGAGCCGGGTCTGAAAAAGGGTGTTTACGATGTTCGCTTCCGAGCCGGGCCGCCGTGCCCGTTCGCGCATTTCCACCAAATCCACCACCGCTTCCGTGTCGACCAGGAAGACCGTCGCTCGCCGCAAGCCGCGTCTGCGTCTTGTGCCGAAGGCAGCGGAGCTGCCGACAGAGCGCGGCGGCCTGCCGCCCAAGATCGCGCGATACCTTGCCACCGCAGAGATTCCCTCTCCCTGCCTTGTGGTCGATGTCGATATCGTCGCCCATAATTTCGAGGAGCTTGCCCGCTCGCTGCCCGACGCGCGTATCTATTACGCGGTGAAGGCAAACCCGGCGGATGAGATCATCGAGCGCCTTGCCGGGCTTGGCTCTTCCTTCGATACGGCCAGCATGGGCGAGATTGATCTCTGCCTTGCGCATGGCGTGTCGGCGGACCGGCTTTCCTTCGGCAATACCATCAAGAAGGAACGCGATATTGCGGATGCCTTTGCGAAGGGTGTGCGCCTCTATGCGTTCGACAGCGCGGCTGAACTGGAAAAGATCGCGCGCTCTGCGCCCGGCTCCAGGGTTTATTGCCGTGTACTGATGGAATGCGAAGGTGCGGAATGGCCGCTTTCGCGCAAGTTCGGCTGCGAACCTCAAATGGCCGTGGACCTGCTCGCGCAGGCAAAGGAACTGGGACTTGATGCCTATGGCGTCTCATTCCATGTCGGCTCGCAGCAGACAGACCTCACGCAATATGACAAGGCGTTGGCGCTTTCCTTGTCGCTTTTCGGCGCGCTGGAGGCGCGGGGCGTCACGCTGCGCATGGTCAATATGGGCGGCGGCTTCCCGTCGCGCTATCGCACCGACGTACCTTCGATTGCCGCCTATGGCGCGGCGATCCGCGAGGCGCTCGCGCGCCATTTCGGCGAGAACATGCCCGAAGTGATCGTGGAGCCGGGGCGCGGCGTGGTCGGCGATGCGGGCGTCATTCAGGCCGAAGTGGTGCTCGTTTCCGACAAGGGGGGCGACGATGCGCGACGATGGGTCTATCTCGACGCAGGCAAGTTCCACGGCCTCGCCGAGACGATGGATGAGGCGATCAAATACCGCCTGCTGACCTCGAAAGATGGCGGCGACACCTCGCCGGTCGTGCTTGCCGGCCCGACCTGCGACAGCGCCGACATTCTCTACGAGAAGACGGATTACCGCCTGCCGTCTGATCTGCAGGCAGGCGACAAGGTCTGGATTCTCGCCACGGGCGCCTACACGACCACCTATTCGGCGGTCTCCTTCAACGGCTTCCCGCCGCTCGCCAGCATCTGCATCTGATCGGGTTCAAGGGAGGGGGCAGGCCGCAAGGCTTGCCCCTTCCGCTACGGAATCAGCGGTTTTCGGCGGCATCCAGGTGGTGTGAAAAACCCTGCACAGCAGGGGGGCGAAATCTGGCGTTCCCGTCCCCATATAGCTTGCGCTAAGGTTCTGAACCGTCCATTTACCGATTCGGACTATTCAGTTTCATGCCGTTCTGCATGGGAGCACTATCGGTGCGCTCTTTGCAGGATAATGGCCCCCGCTGCTAAACAGGCTGGATCAGCCTCCAAAGTTCGATGCTCCAGGAGAGAAAATGAAAGACCCCATCGATACATACATGAACCTCGTGCCGATGGTCGTCGAGCAGACCAACCGGGGTGAGCGCGCTTATGACATTTTCTCGCGCCTGCTGAAGGAGCACATCATCTTTGTTGCTGGCCCGATCGAAGACAGCATGGCAATGCTGGTGACGGCGCAGCTTCTCTTCCTCGAAGCGGAGAATCCGAAGAAGGAAATCTCCATGTACATCAACTCGCCGGGTGGCGTGGTGACATCGGGTCTTGCTATCTACGACACGATGCAACATATCCGCCCGCCGGTTGCGACGGTTTGCATGGGGCAGGCCGCCTCCATGGGGTCGCTACTTCTTGCCGCAGGCGAAAAAGGCATGCGCCATGCCCTGCCGAATGCGCGTATCATGGTTCACCAGCCTTCCGGGGGCTTCCAGGGGCAGGCGACCGATATTGAAATTCATGCACGCGAGACGATTGCGATTCGTGAGCGCCTGAACAATATCTATGTGAAGCACACCGGCCAGAGCCTCAAGGCGGTCGAGGAAGCGCTGGAGCGCGACAATTTCATGAGCCCGGAGCGGGCTCAGGAGTTCGGCATCATCGACCATGTAGGGGTCGCGCGGCCGACAGATACGACGAAGTAAGCCTGAAAATAGCTTCGTTTTGCATGTTTTCCGCGGACTATCGCGGTTTTACCCAAGCCGGTTTGCCGGCTTCCGGGCCTTGCGAACGCCGGGTTAACCTCCCGGCGGAAGCGAGGGCCGGGGGCTCCGGGTAATGAAATGTTGATCCCCCGCCGGATAACATGCTCGTATGGATGCTGAGTAAGCAGGTCTGGATCTGCGTTTTCGGAACCCCATTTGTGAATGAACAAAGGGGCTCCTTGATCGGGCTCTGGAAGGCAGGCACGGTTTTGGTGCATTGATCCTGATGAGCAGGATAAGGCCCGTGGGTGACTAAGGAGTTCTTATGAGTAAGGTGAGCGGCGGCGACTCCAAGAACACGCTCTACTGTTCCTTTTGCGGCAAAAGCCAGCATGAGGTCAGGAAGCTGATTGCCGGGCCGACCGTCTTTATCTGCGACGAATGTGTTGAACTCTGCATGGACATCATTCGCGAGGAAAACAAATCCTCGCTGGTGAAGTCGCGTGACGGCGTTCCCTCGCCGCAGGAAATCTGCGCGGTTCTTGATGACTATGTGATCGGGCAGAAGCATGCCAAGCGCGTGCTCTCCGTGGCCGTTCACAACCACTACAAGCGCCTGAACCACGCTGCAAAGAACAATGATGTCGAACTGGCGAAGTCGAACATCCTGCTGATCGGCCCCACGGGTTGCGGCAAGACGCTACTTGCGCAGACGCTGGCGCGCATCCTCGATGTGCCCTTCACCATGGCCGACGCGACCACGCTGACGGAAGCGGGCTATGTGGGCGAGGATGTGGAGAACATCATTCTCAAGCTGCTTCAGGCCGCCGACTACAATGTCGAACGCGCGCAGCGCGGCATCGTCTATATCGACGAAGTGGACAAAATCAGCCGCAAGTCCGACAACCCGTCCATCACGCGCGACGTGTCGGGCGAAGGCGTGCAGCAGGCCCTGCTGAAGATCATGGAAGGCACCGTTGCCTCCGTGCCGCCGCAGGGCGGCCGCAAGCACCCGCAGCATGAGTTCCTGCAGGTGGACACGACGAACATCCTGTTCATCTGTGGCGGCGCCTTTGCGGGCCTTGAAAAGATCATCAGCCAGCGCGGCAAGGGTGCGGGCATCGGCTTTGGCGCGAAAGTGCAGGATGTCGAAGATCGCCGCACAGGTGACGTGCTGAAGGATCTCGAGCCGGAAGACCTGCTCAAATTCGGCCTCATTCCCGAATTTGTCGGTCGTATGCCGGTCCTCGCGACGCTGGAAGATCTGGATGAGGAAGCGCTCGTCACGATCCTCACCCAGCCGAAGAACGCGCTGGTGAAGCAGTATGAACGCCTCTTCGAAATGGAGAATGTGAGACTCACCTTCTCCGACGAGGCCCTGCGTGCCGTCGCCCGCAAGGCGATCGAGCGCAAGACCGGCGCACGCGGCCTGCGCTCTATTCTGGAAGCGATCCTGCTCGATACGATGTTCGACCTGCCGACGCTGGAGGGCGTCGAGGAGGTGGTCATCAGCGGCGAGGTTGTCGAAGGCAAGGCGCGCCCGCTCTACATCTATGCCGAAAGGCAGGGGGATGTGGGCACCTCCGCCTGAGGTTGACGCAGCGGCATAGCGCCGAAAAGCGACATTTTGTGACACAGAAGGTGGCCTTGAAAGCGTGAGCGTTCGAGGCCATTTTCTTTTCAACAGGGCTGCCCGTCAGGCACCAGATCCCCGGAACAGGAAGTTCCCGGTGGATAACCGTCCAAAGTCGCTGCGATACGCGCCCGGCTTCCCCGAATCCCGCTATTCTGGACGGACATGCGGCAAATCAGCATTCGTTCAGATTCGAATGGTAGGCTGGTTCTCGCGACGGGCGGCAGGCATTTGTAACGCAGGTATGTGAGCATGACAGACAAGGACGAAAACAGACAGGCAGAAGGCCAGGGCAAGGGCGAGGTGCTCGTGCTCCCGGTTCTCCCGCTCCGCGACATTGTCGTTTTCCCGCACATGATCGTGCCGCTCTTCGTCGGTCGCGAAAAGTCGGTGCAGGCGCTCGAAAATGTGATGCAGGACGACAAGCAGATTATGCTCGTCGCCCAGAAGAATGCCGCCGACGATAATCCGGAGACGGATGAAATCTACGAGATCGGCACCATCGGTACCGTGCTTCAGCTCCTGAAGCTCCCCGACAACACCGTCAAGGTGCTGGTCGAGGGTGTGCGCCGGGCGCGCGTGAAGCATTATACGGGCAATCAGGCCTTCTTCGAAGCCGAGGTCGAACCCATCGCGGAAGATACGGG
>NZ_JBATWS010000153.1:0-6041 GCF_049672805.1 Parvibaculum sp. | reverse complement strand
GAGCAACATCATCATGGGCGAAGGGAAGGGTTTCGAGATTGCACAGGGCCGTCTCGGACCGGGCCGCATTCATCACTGCATGCGTTCCATCGGGCAGGCGCAGCGCGCGCTTGAAATCATGGCGCGTCGTGTCGAAAGCCGTGTTGCCTTTGGTCGCAAGCTGTCCGACCAGTCGAGCATCCGTCAGGACATCGCCCGCTCGTGGTGCGAGATCGAACAGGCCCGCCTTCTCACGCTGAAGGCTGCCGACGCGATGGATCGCTATGGCAACAAGAAGGCGCGTGATCTGATCGCGGCCATCAAGATCGTCGCCCCGCAGATGGCGCAGAATGTGATGGACCGCGCCATTCAGGCGCATGGCGGCATGGGCGTCAGCGCTGATACGCCGATTGCGGGCTTCTTCACGCTCAACCGCTTCCTGCGCATCGCTGACGGCCCGGATGAAGTGCATATGTCGCAGCTCGGCAAGCTGAAGATCGCCGAATATCAGAACAGCAAGTAAGACGGACGGGGAAATCCAGCATGAAGGGTCTTGGCTATTACGGCAAAAGCGATATCCGTTATGAGGATTTCCCCGATCCCGGCCTCATGGGTCAGGATGGGGCCATCGTGAAGATGAAAGCCTGCGGCATTTGCGGCAGCGACCTTCACATCTATCACGGGCAGGGTTTCTCCAAGGAAACCGGCTATTGCGTCGGGCACGAGGCTGTCGGCGAAGTGGTCGAGATCGGCCGCGATGTAAAGACACTGAAAGTGGGGGATGAGGTGATGCTCTCAGCCGCCGTGCGTTCCGGCGGCTGCGGGAGGTGCAAGGCCTGCCGCGCGGGCACACCTGCGCGCTGCGGCAAGCAGATGTGGGGGTGCTATGGCCTCAGCTCGCAACTGCAGGGCTGTCAGGCGGAAGGCATCGCCGTTCCCTGGGCCGATCACAATGTCACCCGCATCCCGGAAGGCATCAGCCACGATCAGGCGCTGCTTCTCACCGACAATCTGCCGACCGCCTATATGGGCTGCAAGAACGCAGATATCGGCCCGGGCAAGACTGTCGCCATTGTCGGCCTTGGACCCATCGGCCTGATGGCCGTGCAATCCGCTTTTGTGCTCGGCGCGGCGCGTGTCTTTGCAATTGATCTCGTGAAGGAACGCCGCGACGCCGCTGCCGCCCTCGGCGCCATTCCGCTCGAACCAGAAAATGCCGTCGCCGAAATCCGCGAAGCAACCGATGGGGCGATGGTTGAATGTTCCGTCGAGGCCGTCGGCATCGACAAGACGATCGAACTCGCCATTGCCGTTGCAGGCCGAAATGGCAGCATTTCGGTCTTTGGTGCGAACCAGAATCAGGCCTTCAAATATCCGCTCTGGACCGCCTTCAACAAGTCGCTCACCTTCCGCGTTGCGGGTTGCTTCGTGCAGAGTCACTGGCCGGAACTCATTCCGCTTGTGCAGGGAGGTCGCCTCACGCCGGAAAAATTCATCACCCACCGCATGTCGCTCAAGGATGGTGCGGAGGCCTATCGGATTTTCGACGGCAAGCTCGACAATGTGATGAAGGTCGTTCTCACGCCCTGACGCGAGGGAGAAGAAGATGACGGTGACAACACCCGCTGGCCGCCTCGTCTGCGCCTTTGGCAATGTGGAGAAAATGTCTGCCCTCTACGCGCCGGAGATCGAGTGGAGTCTTTCAGCCTCGCTTCCCTATCCCCGCCCTATGAAAGGGCGGGAGGCCGTTCTCGCCTTCAACCGCTCGGTCTGGGAGGAAGTCTATTTCCCCGACTGCACGGTCGAGATTCTCGATGAACTGGGTGATGAGAGACTGAGCGCCGTGCGCTTCATCTACCGCGCGAAATATCGCGGCAGCAATCTGCCTTATGAAAACGAATACACGCTTTTCGCACGGGGCGGGCGGGAGGGCATCACGCAGGTTTTCGAGGCGCTTGATACGCTTGCAATTTTCGACCAGATGCAGGGCGCGCCGAAAGGCTCTGCCTTTGCGCGTCTCACCGGCGAATAATCAGTCGAGATGAAAACGCACAGGCACCGTCACTTCCAGCGTGGAGCCTGAAATCTCCGGCGGCACTGCGGGCAGCGGATTTGCGCGCGTTACCGTGTCGAGCACTTCCTGATCGAGAAGTTCATAGCCGGAACTCCGAACAAGCTGCGATGTCTGTACATTGCCTTCCCGGTCGATGCGAAAGCGGACATAGGCAGTCCCTTCCTGCCCGCGCCGCCGCGCCGAACGCGGGTATTTCTTGTGCCGTTCGAGATGCGTGAGGATGACATGTTCGTAAGTCCGCATGGTGGTCGTGTTCACCATGCGCGGGGCTGCATTCACCGGCGCGGCTGCGGTGTCGGCAGGCGGCATCTCGACAGCGCGCGGCGCGGTCACTTCCTTCGGCTGACTCACGGGCTTCGGCAGGGCAACCTCTGCCTTTGTTTCCCGTGGCGGCTCGGGCACTGGGTCGGGTTCAGGCACCACCTCTTCTTCCGGCGGTGTTTCTTCTTCTTTTGGCCCTTCGGGGAGCGCCGTTTCAGGTTCCGGCGGTGCGCTCACCATTGGCGCCAGGTCGATGGTGATGGCAGAGGCCGTGTCCGGCGGCGGTGGTTTGTGGCCGATTTGCGCGAAGATGATGGCAGCGGCGAGGCCCGCATGGAGCGCGATCGCAAAGACCGTCCCTGCGCGCCATGCCGGTGCATCGGTCATGCGATCCTCGATCTGGGCGCCGGGAAAGGTCACGGTGCTCATTTTACGCCAGGCGCTTCAAGCCCCACCAGCGCGATCTTGAGATAACCGGCTGCCCGCAACTCATTCATCACATCCATCACGCTGCCGAAATCGACACTCTTGTCGGCGCGCAGGAAAATGCGCTGCTCACGGTCGCCTTTCGTGCGCGCATCAAGCGCCGTGCCCAGCGTTCCTTCGGCGAGCACGTCTTCGCCAAGAACAAGAGTGAGATCGGATTTCACGGAGAGGTAGATCGGCTCTGTCGGACGCGGCTGCGGTTCGGCATTGGCTGAGGGCAGGTCCACAGGAATATCAACCGTCGCGAGCGGTGCAGCGATCATGAAGACGATCAGCAGAACCAGGATCACGTCAATAAACGGCGTGACGTTGATTTCATGCGTTTCGGCGAGATCGTCATCGCCATGATCAAGATGCACAGCCATGGTGTCAGTCCGCTGCCTTGGCGAGACGTGAGGGGCGGCCCTGATCAAGGTCGCGGCTGACGATCCGCATAAGCTCGGCCGAACTGTCCGCGACAAGCGCCCTGTAGCCGCCAATGGAGCGCGCAAATGTGTTGTAGATCACGACAGCGGGAATGGCGGCAACAAGGCCAAGCCCCGTTGCGAGCAGCGCTTCCGCAATGCCCGGCGCGACAACGGCGAGGTTGGTCGTCTGCGTCTGCGCAATGCCGATAAAGCTGTTCATGATGCCCCAGACCGTGCCGAACAGTCCGACAAAGGGAGCCGTCGCACCGATGGTTGCAAGAATGCCGGTGCCTGTGCCGATCTCGCGCGCCGCATTCGCTTCGATGCGCTGGAAACGCCATGCAATGCGCTCCTTCACGCCGTCCTTGTCCGGTACATCGCCGGACGCGCGAACTTCCTCAATGGCGGCATGGGCAAGCAGCGCGACAGGCCCCTTCACCTTGCCCAGTTCATTTGCTGCATCATCCAGAGATCGTGCAGAAGCGAGCGTGGCGAAAGCCTGCTTTGCGCGTCGCTTTGCGGCGGAAATCTCCATGCGCTTCGCAAACCAGATGGTCCAGGTGATGAGCGAGGCAATGACGAGACCGATCATTACCCCCTTCACGACGATATCGGCCTGCAAGAACATGCCCCAAGGCGACAGATCATGGGGCAGCGGGGCGGCCGCTTCTTCCAGCGTGAGCGTGCTTTCAGTGGTGCCGATGGCACCTTCCGGCGCTTCATTTGCGGTGTGGTCGGTCCCCGCCTCGCTGCCCCGCAGCGCTTCCTGCGCCGTCGCGGAGGGAGCCGCGTCCTGAGCTTGAAGCGGGGCGGCCAGCAGGGCGCCCGCCAGCAATACCGCACAGGCGGTGGTGAGTGCGGATTTCAGGCCTTTCCGGGCCGAACCATATGTCATCCTGTAACCTTCAACTCTTACAAAGCCCGCCGGATTCGACGGCCTTCTCAATGCCCGCGCAATCGCAAAAAGCACGTCGCCCTTGCGACTAATTCTCGCTCCGCCGACAGGCGAACTTAGGGCATATATGCGAGTAATTATCAATAACTTTACTGAGGATGAGGCAATTTTTCGCTGATTCTGACCCGCCGGGGACGCCGCGAAAGAAGCGTGGCGCAAATGTCACTAATGCGTTTCATTCTCAAGTCCAGGCTGTTTTTGGGTTGCTGCCACGAAAATTACGTTGTTAAGAACGACTTGCAATATCATTTTCGGGGTAAGAGTTGATGAAAACCAAGAACAACCTGCTGTCGTCCGCCTCCCGAGTAGCGCTCGTGGCGGGCGTAACTGTTTCTCTTTCTGCTTTCACGGCCATTCAGGCGAATGCGCAGCAGGCACCGACCGAGGCGGCGACCTCGGCTCAGGGGGAAGAAGAGGCAGAAGCCATCATCACCGCCCCGCTTGATGTGCGAGGGCAGACTGAAGGCTATGCGACCGATGTTCTGTCTTCGGCAAAGCAGACCGCGCCGCTTCTCGACACGCCGCAGACCGTGACGGTTGTTCCGCAGCAGGTCATCAAGGAGCAGGGCGCGCGCAACCTGACCGAGATCCTGCGCAACACGCCCGGCATTTCCTACAACGCCGGTGAAAACGGCTTCGGCACCACCTCCAATAATTTCCAGCTTCGCGGCTTTGATGCGAGCGGCGACATCTTCATCGACGGCTCGCGCGACAGCGGCAGCTATACGCGCGATTCCTTCAATGTGGAGCGCGTGGAAGTCTTCAAAGGTCCGGCAGCGGACAATGGCCGTGGCAGCGCAGGCGGTTATGTGAATATCGAGACCAAGACGCCGGGCAAGCGGGACTTCATCAGCGCGGATGTGAGCTACGGCTTCGATGAATATGACAGCGAAGCCCGTCGCCGCGCGACGGTGGATGTGAATCAGGCGATCAATGAGACAACCGCCATCCGCCTCAACGCGCTGGTCGAGGATAGTGGCGTGCCGGGCCGTGAACATGCCGAGGCAAAGGCATGGGGCTTCGCGCCATCGGTTGCCTTCGGCCTTGGGCGCGATTTCCGCACCGTGCTTTCCTATGAGCATGTCGAGCGCAACGACCTGCCGGACTGGGGCCTGCCGGGTGCGGCCTTTGCTGATATGAACAGCGCCAACCCGGATGCTCAGGCGGCTTACGATCCCGCACTTGCAGGCCTTCCGCGCGACAATTTCTATGGCCTGTCGTCCGACTTTGATGATGTGACAAGCGATGTCTTCCTCGCCCGCTTCGAATATGACCTGACCGCCAACGCCACGATCAGCAACCAGACACGCTATTCGGTGGTGGACCGCACGGCGCGCTACACGCTTCCCACCGGATGGGATTCGGGGCTCGGCGTGGTCAACACCCAGACCCAGTTCTATGATCGCGAGAACACGACGCTCAGCAATCTGACCAATGTGTCGCTGGAATTTGCGACCGGCCCTCTCAAGCATAATCTGTCAACCGGCATCGAGCTGACAAAGGAAGAGTCGGAAGCCGGGCGTTTCGGCACGGTCGCCGGTACGGCAAATCCCTTCAATCCTGATCCGAACCGCGCACCGGGCGCGCCGATGGTTCCGACCTCAACAAGTGATGTCGAGGTTCGCACTGCTGCGGCCTATCTCTATGACACGGTGGAGTTCAATCCTCAGTGGCAGGTGACGGGCGGCGTGCGCGCCGAGCGTTACAAGGCCGAGATCAATTCCTCCACACCCGACCTTTCGGGCAGCACCCGCTACGAAGAAAGCGACACGCTGTTTGGCGGCAAGATCGGCATTGTTTACAAGCCCGCGCCGAATGGCAGCCTTTACGTGTCCTACGGCATTTCGCAGGATCCTTACGGGTCGTTCCTCTCTAACCC
>NZ_JBATWS010000152.1:0-4122 GCF_049672805.1 Parvibaculum sp. | reverse complement strand
GCCAATAGCGGCGACACGGCGCGGCTTTATGCGCGCAAGCTCGTTGCAGACTGGATCGAGACGGAAGGCAACTGGCACGACATAGCCTGGCGCCCGCAAGTGATCGGCCGCCGCCTCATGTCATGGGTCGCAAATGGCGCACTCATCATTGATGGCACCGATCTCGTCTATCGCTCCATGCTTCTGCGCAACATGGCCCGGCAGGCGCGGCACCTCGCCCGCGTCGCCGCCATTGCGCCTGCGGGCGAACCGCGCATCACGGCAGCCCTCGGCCTCGTCTTTTCCGGCCTCTGCCTTTCCGAAGGTCACAAGCGTCTCAAAAAAGGCATCGTCCTTCTCTGCCGCGAGCTTGACCGGCAGATCCTTGCCGATGGCGGCCATGTGAGCCGCAATCCATCCGCGCAGCTTTCGATCCTGCTCGACCTGTTGTCGCTGCGCGATGCGCTGACGGCGCGCCGCATCGAAGTGCCGAAGCCCGTGCGCGATGCGGTGGACCGGATGACGCCGATGCTGCGTTTCTTCCGCCATGGCGACGGGCGGCTTGCCCTTTTCAATGGTTCGACGGAAGGCCCCGAAGGTGCGATTGACGCCGCCTTCGCGCGCGATGACGCGAAGGGCAAGCCTTTCGGCCTCGCCCCCCATTCCGGCTATCAGCGCCTTGCCGCCGGCCCCGCCAATATCGTGGTTGATACGGGCGCCCCGCCACCCGGCCCCTTCAGCCATGAAGCCCATGCAGGCTGCCTCGCCCTCGAAATGAGCGTGGGCCGCGCGCGCCTCATCGTGAATTGCGGCGCCACGAAAGTGCTCGGTCCCGAATGGGAATCGGCAAGCCGCGCCACCGCCGCCCATTCAACCCTCGTGCTCGACGACACCTCTTCGGCGCGCATGCTCAAGGGGCGGATTTCCCGCGCCCTTCTCGGCGCCCGCATCATGGAAGGCCCGGTCCGGGTGGAAAGCCACCGGAACGAGAATGAGGCAGGCATCTGGCTCGATGCCGCCCATGACGGCTATGCAGGGCTTTTCGGCCTTGTCCATCGCCGCCGCCTCTTCCTTGCGGCAAGCGGCGAGGATCTGCGGGGCGAGGATGTGCTGGAAGCAGCCCCCACCCCGCGCCGCGCGAAAATCTGGCAGCGCCGCTACTGGCACAAGCCCAAAGAAGACCCCGGCTTTACCATCCGCTTCCACATCCACCCGGATGCGCGCCTGTCGCTCGCCCATGACAAGACCAATGTGCTGGTGCTTCTGCCCAATGGCGATGGCTGGCAGTTCCGCGCCCGCGCAGGCGGCGGCGAATGCGAGATCGCCATTGAGGAAAGCGTCTATCTCGGCTCCGGCGACACGACCCGCCGCGCCGAACAGATCGTCGTCGCAGGCCGCGTTTTCCGGGGCGAAGCACGGGTAAACTGGGCCTGGCGCCGCCTCTCCACCCGCAATGCAGGCAAGCGCGAAGAAGCGGAAGTGCCGGAACTGGAACTGCCACAGGCCGAATAGCGGCGGGTTTCAGCCCTTTTTTGGCTCCAGCACCATCTGGCTTTGCGTGATGACGGCGCAGAGGCGGCCATCGCCCCGTGTGATCCTTGTCTGCCAGACCATCAACCGCCCGCCCTTGTGAAAGGGCTCGCTTGTGGCTGTCGCGACATCGCCAAGGGGCACGGGGGCAAGGAAGTTCGTCTTGCTCTCCACCGTGGTTGTCGCAGCGCCACCCGTGAGATTGAGCACCGTCGCCACCGCCCCCACCGTATCGGCAAGCGACATGATCGCCCCGCCATGAAGAATATCCGGCACGGTGCAAAGCTCTTTTCGCACCTCAAGCCGCGCAACCACACGGTCCGGCGTTGCCTCCACAAGCTCGATGCCAAGCAATTTGGCGAATGGCAGGTGCGAAATATCGACGGGCGGGCTCATGGGCTGGTTTCCTTCGGGGAAAGCGGGTTGTGATGAGAAAGCCTAGCCCCCGCGCCGCCGTTTTTCGATTACCTGCGGGGTAAGACCCTCTCGCCTCGTCATGCCTTCTCGTCATGCCTTCTCATCATGTCTTCTTGGCCCTCCGTCCGTTTCATGCTATCGCCCGCGCATTCCCCAGCCCATCGGAGCCGCGCCCATGCCGACCGCGAAACCCCATCCGCAAGCCGCCGATATCCAGCCCGTCCGCCGCGCCCTTTTGTCGGTGTCGGACAAGACCGGCCTCATCGATTTTGCCCTTGCGCTGCATGAGGCAGGTGTCGAACTCGTTTCGACAGGCGGCACGGCAAAGGCAATCGCGGAAGCGGGCATGGCCGTGAAGGATGTGGCGGAGCTGACCGGCTTCCCGGAAATGATGGATGGTCGCGTGAAGACGCTGCACCCGAAGGTGCATGGCGGCCTCCTCGCCATCCGCGATGATGCCGCCCATGCCGCTTCCATGAGCGAGTACGACATTGGCGGGATCGACCTTCTGGTCGTCAATCTCTATCCCTTCGAGGCAACGGTTGCGAAGGGTGCTGCCTATGATGATTGCGTCGAGAATATCGACAGTGGCGGGCCGGCCATGATCCGCGCGGCGGCAAAGAACCATGCCTATGTGGCCGTGGTAGTGGATGGCGCCGATTATGACGCGGTGCTCGAAGAAATCCGCGAGCGCAAGGGCACCTCGCTTGCGCTGCGCACGAAGCTCGCCCAGAAAGCCTATGCGCGCACCGCCGCCTATGACGCCGCCATTTCAAACTGGATGGCAAATGCAATCGGCGAGACGGCACCGGACTATCGCGCCTTTGGCGGCAGCCTGAAGCAAACGCTGCGCTATGGCGAGAACCCGCACCAGATTGCGAGCTTCTATGTCACGGGCGAGAACCGCCCCGGCGTCTGCAATGCGACGCAGCTTCAGGGCAAGGAGCTTTCCTACAACAACATCAATGACACGGATGCGGCCTTCGAACTCGTCGCCGAGTTTGATCCGAAGATCGCGCCCGCCATTGCCATCATCAAACACGCCAATCCCTGCGGCGTCGCCATTGGCGACACGCTGGCACATGCCTATCGCAAGGCGCTGGCCTGCGATCCGGTGTCGGCCTTTGGCGGCATCATCGCCGCGAACCGCCCGCTTGATGGCGAGACGGCAGAAGAAATCGCGCGCATCTTCACCGAAGTGATTATCGCGCCGGATGCCGATGAAGATGCCCGCCGCATCATCGGTGCAAAGAAGAATCTTCGCCTTCTCATCACGGGCGGCCTGCCCGATGCTGGCGCGCCCGGCCTCAACTACAAGGCCGTTGCAGGCGGCATGCTCGTGCAGTCGCGCGACAATGGCCGCATTGATGATCTCGACCTCAAAGTCGGGACAAAGCGCGCGCCGAGCGAGCAGGACCTGGCAGACCTCTAGCTTGCCTTCCGCATCTGCAAGCATGTGAAGTCGAATGCGATCATCTATGTGAAGAATGGCGCGACGGTCGGCATCGGTGCCGGCCAGATGAGCCGCGTGGACTCAGCCCGCATCGCCGCGCGCAAGGCGCAGGATGCAGCCGAAGCGGCAGGCGAAAAGACACCCGCCACCATTGGCTCTGTCGTCGCTTCCGACGCCTTCTTCCCCTTCGCGGACGGCCTTCTCTCCGCCGCCGAAGCAGGCGCAACGGCGGTGATCCAGCCCGGCGGCTCCATGCGCGATGATGAAGTCATCGCCGCCGCCGACGAAAAAGGCCTCGCCATGGTGATGACGGGAATGCGCCACTTCCGGCACTAGGCTTAATGCACCACCGCTTTCGCGCGCTCTTCCTTCACGAAGAGAAGCCCGATCAATCCAGCGAGAATGAGCGGCACGGTAATCATGAGCCCGAAACGCTGGCTCTGCGTGATCTCCGTCACGATGCCGATGAGAAGCGGCGCGATCCAGGCCGTCGCTTTGCCCACCAGTGCAAAGAGGCCGAAAAATTCCGTCATCATTTCGCGCGGGCTGATACGCGCCATCATGGTCCGGCTCGATGCGATGACCGGCCCGACCATCAGGCCGAACAGCCCGACCGTCAGCAGGAAAAGTTGCTGCGGTAGCGTGGAGAAGGCCGCCGCATCGGCAGCGACCGGCACCTCGATCACATAAAGAATTTTATCGCGATCGAAAGAAAGCAGCACGAGGAAGCTCACAATCACGCC
>NZ_JBATWS010000151.1:0-11477 GCF_049672805.1 Parvibaculum sp. | reverse complement strand
GTTAAGGGCAAGGTTGCAATCGTGACAGGGGCCGCCAAGGGGCTGGGCGCTGCGATGGCGAAGGCGCTGGCGCGAGAAGGTGCCAAAGTGCTTTGCACCGACCTTGATGTGGAGAACGGGCAGGTTGTTGCTGACGAGATTGCCAATGAAGGTGGCGACGCAGCCTTCATGCAGCAGGATGTTGTGGATGAGGCGCGCTGGGAAGCCGTGACGGCTTATGCGGAAGAGCGTTTCGGCGGACTGCATATTCTCGTGAATAATGCAGGCATTGCGCCGGAAGGTGGACCGATCGAGGAAAAGACACTCGAATCCTGGAGGCGCACCATTGAGATTGATCTCGACAGCGTGTTTCTTGGCTGCAAACACGGTATTCGTACCATCAAGAAGCACACTTCCAAGGGTGGCATGGGTGGTTCGATCATCAATCTTTCATCGATACTCGGCCTTGTCGGCCAGCCCAATGCGAGCGACTACAATGCGGCGAAAGGTGGCGTGTGTCTTCTCACCAAGTCAGCAGCGCTCGAATGTGCAGAGGCTGGATATAATATCCGCGTGAACTCGGTCCATCCCGGCTATATCGACACGCCCATGGTTCGCGACACACTTAATCGCGGCACGGTGCAGGGTCAGCCGGTCGGGCCAAACGAGATGCGTGAATTGCTGACGCTGCTTCACCCGATTGGCCGCCTCGGCATTGCCGAAGAAATTGCCAATGCGGTCCTCTTCCTCGCAAGCGACGAGTCGAGCTTCATGACGGGCTCGGAAGTGGTGGTGGATGGCGGATACACTTGCCGCTAAAGGCTCAGCGCGGGTTCGGCATCAGCAGGGCCCGCTCCTGACCCGGTTCCGTGGGGTAGCGGGTTTGTACAATGGCGATCACTGCCGCCACGGTCAGGGCGACGGTCAGGAAGATCATGAATTTTCGGGTCAGACGCGGCATAATGTCATTTCCTCCACATGACGGTTTGAGAGTGACACGCGGGAGGAGGCGCCTGCCATCGGACCAAGCGACGCAGGGTGAAATCTCCCGGCGTTTGCGCCGGTGGCGCCAAGCCGCTAAAACCACGAAATATGCGAGCCGGGGACCGGCCCGCTGCATCAATTTCACAATGCCGATGGGAGAACTTCTTGGAAAAGTCTGAAATCCTGCGCCTCGAGGCCTATCTGCGCCAGAAGTTCCAGCTTCCTTCAATCGTTGTGCGGCAGCGCCCGCAGAAGGATGATTCCGCCGAAGTGAATATCGGGGATGAATTTATCGGTGTGATTTTCAAGGATGTGGATGAAGGCGAAACCTCCTACGCCTTCAACATGGCGATCCTCGATATCGATCTGCCCTGAGCGTCGCTCGCGAGCGGGTCAGTCCAGTATCGGGCCCTGCAAGCCGTCGATCTCCTCAATGGCGCTGAAACCATTGACCAGTGAGACGACGGCTTCATCTATTTGCAGCCAGTCTTCTATGTGGTGGCGCTTGTAGCGATAGGAAAGCTCCAGCCCCGGCCCCAGAAGCAGCGAGCGCGAGCAGTTCGGGCTTTCGATCTGCGCAATGATCCGGTCGCAGATAAGGAGCAGGATGCGGGCTTCACCATCCTTGCCGACCAGCAGATCCTGATTTGCATAGCCGGAATTGTCGCGGAAGCGGAAAAGCTGCAACCCGTTCGGGCCGGGTTCTCCGTCGGTTGATTCCAGATATTTCGCATAGATGCCTTGCAGCCTGCGCGACGAGTTGAGGGGAGCCGAACTCTCGCTCAACGAGAAATAGACAACATCCGAGCGGGCGGAATTGTCGATGAAGCTTTCGGCAAGTTCCGTCGTGAAGGGCTGCATATCGGGCAGCAGCGCATGCATGTCGATGGCCTTCATGCGGCCGCCGCTCCGCTGGCTCGGATAGCGCGTATAGGCTTCAGGGATGAGGAAGCGCGTTTCGCTGATGATGACATCAACCTTGCCGCTCCCGGCGCTCGCGCGCGGGTCGAGGCCGAGCAACTCGCCGGGCGTCGGGCCGAAATAGTAATAGAGAAAGATACCCGACAGCGTAAGCACGCCGGCCAGCACCAGCGCCGGAATGATCCAGGCGGGCCGCTCGCGGACCAGTTCCTCGTTTGATTGAGTGCCTCGCGCCACGCCGCCCCCGATCTGCGCGCTTCATCTGTTGTCTCTAATTGAAACGGGGCCGGAGCAATCCGGCACGTCCGCTCCCCGAAGACATGCTCTGCCACCCGCGCATGCTTCGAATGACTTCTTATAACCCACTGAAATTAAAAGATCATTTCAAATCTTCGTGCGCGTCTCCGGGCCGTCTCTCCCGCTGGTATGGCGCTTGCGGACAGTGGGGGCATGACCAGTTTCGTTTTCAAATCGCTAATGCTTGCAGGCGCCTTCCTTTTCTTTGGGGGGCATCTGCCCATGCCGGAAGGGCGCGCGGGGGCGCTGCCGGGATTTGGCTGTGAAGCCGATCTCGGCACCTGCCGGCTGGGCGAGGCAGAGATTGCGGTGGGGGATCGTTCCCCGCTTCTTGCCTCCCTTGCCGAAAGGGCCAAGGGGCAACCATTGGCTGATCTGAAACGTCATCTGGCTGACCCGGAATTTGTGAAGCTGCTCGACGAGCGGGTGGTTCCGGTTTTTGCGGTGGAGGCTGCTGAAAGGCAGGTCGCCACCATCGCCAGTCATTTCATCGAGGGGGTCGCAACCGGCCGCCATTGACGGCCGGACGACGAGCAGCAGGGGCGTTCATGGGGCAGTTCACGGCATTTTTCTTTGCCATCGCAACGGGCTTTGTTGCGGCGGGTCTCAGCAGCAGCTTTTACCGGCTTGTGCGTAACAAGCCGCCGAGCTTCCAGCTTGATACGGAATCGACTCTGGGGCAGATCGTGGGCGTGTGCACGCTGATCTTTGCCGGTCCTACCGTCATCCTTCGCAATGCGTTGCGGGCGCAGGTCTTCGAGAACAGACCGCCTTTCTGGATGCTGCTTTCAGGCTGCATCGCAACCATGTGGAGCTTTCTCTCGGGCGTCTTCCTTCTGGGCGTGATGCTCTCTGCCTGATCAGCTTCGGCGGCTGACGACGCGGCGACCCAGCGCGGTCGCAAACAGCGCACCGATGCCGCCGACAATCGCCCAGACCCATTCAAGCGCCATCAGCACAAGGTTCCACGCCGTCTTGAAGCCACGAAGGCTCGTCTTGCCGGTAATTTCAATGATGCCGCGTGTTTTGGTGCCGAGCTTGCCGCTCATCTTCGATACACGCGCAAGGTCTTCCGTGCTTTCCACATAGCGCATCAGGCGGACGGCTTCAGCGGGACCCGCCGCGCGCTCAAGCGCTGCCACATCATCGAGAACCGGCATGACGCGCGCCATCGAGACACCATCCGCATAGTTGCTGATCGCCCGGCGGGTTGCCGCCGTATCCGCAAGATCGACAGCCCGGAGCGTGTCGCCCAGCTTGTCGAAATTCATCGCTTCCTGAAGAAGCCGTGTCACATTCCGCGCGAAGCCGGTGGTGACAGTGCCGGCCTTCCGCGCAACCTTGAGCACGGAAACGCCGACACGGGCCGGAAGCCCCGCGCCGCCCGTTGCAACCGTTGCCGTGGTGGCGGCGAGGCCGACGACAGAGAGGCCGAGGATCATGGTCGAATATTCTTCACCCCGGACGAGCTTCGAGCCTTCGCTGCCAATATCCCGAATATCGCCAATGACGGTGAGGTCGGAAGCGACTGCGCCCATGAAGGCGGGCGTGTCGTCGCCCGTGCCGGTCACGAAGCCGGTAACGAAGCTGCCCGTGTTGCGCGCGGCGCGGCGGGCGAAGGCATTTTCTGCTTCAAGCCGCACTTGCGTTGCTGGTGCGACGGGCATGTCCATGTAGGCGGCAATCTCCGCATACATGGCAGCATCATCATAGGCGTCATTGTCGAGCGCCTCGTCGATACGGCGGCTGAGATCGGCGCTTGTGGTTTTTTCGGAAAGTTCCGCGCGGATGAAGGGGTCAACGGGGATGTCGTCATCCTGCACATAGTCATCAAGCAGCCCGTGCTCGAATGCCGTCATGAAGAGAAGGGGCAGGGCGATCAGAAATATGACGAGGCTGATGACAAACCGCATGAAGAACTGCCCCCGCGAGCATTAACTAGTATGAGCGTTAACCAATCGTCCTGATGCGCAGCGCACCGCCCATCCTCCGTGTCGTGACGGAAGCTTGAGGCATAGGGCGCCGATGCGCAATCGCCCGTCAGCCACCCACAGGGCCGCCATTCTTTGCCGTGATGACGAGGACCGAAGGGCGGGGAGGCATATCAGGCGCGAAATCAGGCCAGCGCGTTGCCGGATCGTGGAAGGTTGAGGCGCGTTCGAAGCCTTCATAGTCCTTCGTGCCATCGGCGCCCGGATGCTGGACGGCAAGAAAGAGCGTCTTTCCGTCCGGTGTGAAGCAGGGGCCGCAGACTTCGGCACCCACAGGCGCACGGAAGATGCGCCGTGCGACGCCGCGCTTCTCGCCCGTGGTGGCGAGAGCGTAAAGCCCGTCAGCGCTGCCCGAGGCTTTCTTCCAGCTCGATCCCTGATCGGTTGTGACCCAGAGGCGGCCCTTTCCATCGGTGGTGAAATTGTCGGGGCAGGTGAACCAGCCATCCGCGTCAATCTCTTCATGCCATTTCGCACCGACGGCGGGGTCAGCCGGATCACCGCATGTGACGATGAGATCCCATGTGAATGTTTCGCTCGCATGGTCGCCATCGGCAGGTGTGAGTTCCAAGACCTGCCCCCAGATATTGCCCGCGCGCGGGTTGACGGCATCTGTCTTTTCGCGCTCCTTCGCATTGGTCAGCGCGACATAGACGCGGCCTGTTGCTTCATGGGGTGTCACATCTTCCGGGCGGTCGAGCGGCGTAGCACCGAGAAGGTCGGCGGCGCGGCGCGTTTCGATCAGCACATCGGCCTGTGAGGCAAAGCCGTTTGTCTCGTCCAGCCCGTTTTCACCGAAGACAAGCGGCAGCCATGTGCCGCTGCCATCTTCCTCGAAGCGGGCGACATAGAGCGTGCCGCTGTCGAGAAGCGATGCGTTTGCCGCGCGGTCTTCGCGCACCTTTTCTGCGGTCACGAATTTGTAGAGATATTCGAAGGCCTGATCGTCGCCCATATAGAGGGCGAGGCGGTTATCCTTTGTCAGCGCATTCTCGCAGCCCTCGCGCTTGAAGCGGCCAAGCGCGGTGCGCTTTATCGGCGTTGAGGCAGGATCAAGCGGGTCCACTTCCACCACCCAGCCATAGCGGTTCGGCTCATGCGGCTCCTGCGCAAGATCGAAGCGTTTGTGATAGACGCCCCAGGGGTAGGAAATCCGGCCCGGCACACCGAGGCGCTTGTGGTTCTCGGCCTCGCGCTCATCGGCATTCTCGCCCATGAAGTAGAAGTTGAAATTCTCCTCCGACATGAGCCATGTGCCCCAGGGCGTGATGCCGCCCGCGCAATTATTGAAGGTACCCATGACGCGGCGGCCTTCCGGGTCTTCGCTTGTTTGCACACGCGGATGCCCCGCAACGGGGCCGGAAAGATGCATCTCTGTCGCAAGCGGCGTGATGCGACGGTTATAGGGGCTGTCGCGCACGACCTGCCATTTGCCATCGTCACCGCGCGCGACCTCGATAATGCTGCCGCCATGCGCGGCCATGGAAATCTCGACGATTTCGCGCGTGTAGAAGGCAAGGAGATTGTTCTCCGGGTAGCGCGGATGCATCAGCTCATCATTCGTATATTCATGGTGGATGCAGAGCAGGCCGCGATCACTCGCATTGGAGCCGTAAGGCAGCGGGATGAAGCCTATGAAGTCATTATTGTAGCCGAACTGGCCGAGCTGCGCCGTGGCACTCTGGTTATGCGTATCAAGCTCCGGCGCGTCCTTCAGAACGGGGTCGCCCCAGCGGATGAGAATATCGGCCGTGTGGTCTGCGGCGACGTGGTGAGTGCCGTCGATGCCGGAGGGCACGGCCTCGAAGCCGAATATGTCATCGGGCAGTTGCGTGGGTGTTGCCTCGGGCGCGTCATCGCAAGCGGCGAGCGAGAGGATGGCGGGCGAAGTGGTGGCGAGCAGGGCGGCTTTGCCCATGCCTGTGAGGAAGCTCCGCCGTGCGATGCGGCGCTGCCAGAGCGCGGCAAGGGGCGCTGCCGTTTTCCGCTCTATGGCGACGTCATCCAGCTCTTCGATGGTTTCGCCGATGGATTTCCGTTCCGTCATATCGTGCCCCTTGTCTCCTTGTTCCCCGTCAGGCTGCCGGGCAGTCCTGCCGCCCGGATGACAGCCTTTTCGTCCGCTCGCTGCAAGTCTCGTATCCCGGTGCAGGCCGTGTCATAGTCCCGGCAAAACAATCAGCTTCAGGAGGGGTGCCATGCCTGTTTATGCCATTGGAGACACAAAACCGATCCTGCCGCCCGAGGGCGAATACTGGATTGCGCCCAATGCGGAAGTGATGGGTAACGTAAAGCTTGAGAAGAATGCCAGCGTCTGGTTCGGCGCGGTGCTTCGCGGCGACAATGAACTCATCACCATTGGCGAAAACTCCAATGTGCAGGACGGGTCGGTGCTTCACACCGATCCCGGCTCGCCGCTCACCATCGAGCGCGACGTGACCATCGGCCATATGGTGATGTTGCATGGCTGCACCATTGGCGCAGGCAGCCTTGTCGGTATTGGCAGCATCATTCTCAATGGTGCGAAGATCGGCAAAGGGTGTCTCATCGGCGCTAACTCGCTTATCGCCGAGAACAAGGAAATACCGGACTATTCGATGGTGCTTGGTTCGCCCGGCAAGATCGTCCGCACGCTCGACCAGGAAACCGCCGAGGCGCTTCGCCTTTCGGCAGACCATTACGTCGAGAACTGGAAGAAATACCGCGCAGGCCTGAAACGGATCGATTGATGCGGCGCGCTTCATTCCTCCTCATCTTCCTTTTCACCTTCGTGCTCTTTGGGTGCGATGGGGAGGAAGTACGCCGCGCGGTTATCGAGACGAAAAGCGGTGCCGTTCATGCGTTCGAGCTTGAACTGGCACTGACACCGGAAGAGCAGCAGAAGGGACTGATGTTCCGCACCAAACTGCCGGAGAATGCGGGGATGCTCTTTTTCCATCGCGTCTGCGTGCCGGCTTCTTTCTGGATGAAGAATACGCTTCTGCCGCTCGACATGATCTTCATTGCGGCGGACGGGCGCATCGTCCGCATTGCCGAGATGACGGAGCCGGAGACGCTTGACATTCATGTCTCGGGCGAACCGGTCAACGGCATTCTCGAAATTAATGGCGGGCTTTCTCAACGTCTTGGCATAGGCGAGGGGGATTATCTCCGTCATCCCTGGTTCGGGCCGGGGGGTGAGGCTACTTGCGGCTGAATTTATCCGTTAATGTGCCCGCATAATCATTCAACAAAAGCGCTACAGGAGAGGAAAATATGAGCCAGGCCAAAGCCGCCCAGTCGGAGCCGCAGGAAGTTCTCTATGAGGTCGCCGACCACATCGCAACCATCACGCTCAATGCGCCGGACCGTATGAATACGATTTCGGGGCCGATGCTGGACCAGCTCACCAAATGCCTCCAGAAAGCGGATGCCGATCCCGAAGTGCGTTGTGTGATCCTCACGGGTGCAGGCCGTGCCTTCTGTGCCGGTCTTGATCTGCGCGCGCAGACGCAGGGCGGTGGCCTTGCCATCGGCTCGAGCGGCGGCGTGACCTCCACCACGCTCGACCTCAAGAACACGCCGCCGACCGTGTTGCAGGAAATGGAAAAGCCGACCATCTGCGCCGTGAATGGCGGTGCCGCGGGCTATGGCATGGATACGGCGCTTGGTTGCGATATCCGCATCATGGGCAAGTCGGCCAAGCTCGCCGCAGCCTTCTGCAAGCGCGGGCTTGTGCCCGAATCGGGCGGGACATGGTATCTGCCGCGTCTTATTGGCTGGTCGCGGGCGGCAGAACTCATCTTCACGGGGCGCACGCTCAATGCGGAAGAGAGCGTTGCCTGGGGGCTTGCCTCTGAAGTTGTGGAAGATAGCGAGCTGATGGCGCGGGCGCGGGCGGTTGCGATGGAGATTGCGGCGAATGCGCCGCTTGCCGTGCGGGCTGCCAAGCGGATGATGCGCATGGGGCTGAATGAACCCTTCCCCGAGCATGTGCATCACGTCTATCTGCAGCTCCTGCCGCTGATGCGGACGGAAGATGTGAAAGAAGGCATGATGGCCTTTGTCGAGAAGCGCACGCCCAACTTCAAGGGCCGGTAAGCGCCTTCTCCGGATGGGGCTGCGGAGAAACGCATAAAGATGGATTGGGGCAAAGCCGCGCTTCATGTGGCGACGCAGACGCAGCGGGCAGCGCGGATGATTTTCGCGCTGCTTCTGCTTGCGGCGGCTTTTGCCCTCAATGCGCCCGCCCTTCACGCGGCGGAGTTTTCTGGCAGCTATGACGGCATTGGCGATGCGGCGGGCATGTCGCTTGTCCTCAGCGAAATCGAGCGGCGCGTTGTAGGGAAACTCACTCTCCCCTCCGGCTTGGTCTATGCGCTGAACGGGGAGCGCGCGGGGGCGGGCGAGGGAGATGCACAAGGCGCACTTCGCCGGGCGGATGGCGGCGGCAGCGGCGCCTATTTCCATGTCGAGGAGCGCCCGCTCGGCGTGCAGTTCCTTTTCATCCCTTCCAGGGCGAATGGAACGCCGGACCTTGCGCTCGCGCGGGAATATTCCTTTCTGACCAAGGGCGCGAAACTGCCCGCCGCCGCGCAGCAGGAGCCTTATCGCCCTGCGCCTGCGGAGCCTGTCGATGTCGTCGTCTTTCTTGACAGCTTCCGCAGTTGGTCACCGGAGGCCATATCGCAGCACTATGCAGCGCTGCCCGACAAGGCGCGCGGGCTTGTCCTTCTTTATGATCACGCGACGGCGGAATTGATGTGGCGTCTCTGTGAGGCGGCACCGCAACCGGGAACGGAAAGCGCGAAGCGTCTTGCCGAGATTCAGGACAGGCAGCAGACGGATTGCGCGACCTATCTGCGGCTCGTGAAGGCTGCGCAGGCGGGCGGGCTCTTCCCGGAGTTTCTGCGCCGCTCCCTGTTTCAGCTAGAGCTTGTCCGGGCAACCATCCTTTGTGATCGCGGGGAGACATCGCCTGCGCGCTGCGCTGATGCGAGCGCGCTTGCAGCGCCGCTTGTACTGCGCTGGCGCCGCGCGGATGCCATCATGGCGGAGCTTGCCGGTGATGTTGAAATTGAAGAACCAGCCGAGGACGCAGCCGCAGGCGATGAAGAATCCGTTGAAGCGGTTGCCGAAGCCGTGCCCGCCTCGCCGCAGGCGGTGCCTCCTTCAAATCTGAAGCTGCCGCTCGCACGGCCGGGCGGGGCGGACCATATGGCTACCGCATCAAATGCGCGGGATGAGGCAATCGACTTCGAACCTGATGTCTCGACGCTTTCCATCGAGACGATCAGGACGCATCGGTTGCCCCTCAGGCGGCCCTGAGACGCATCAGGCCGCGATCTCGACGAGCTGAATCTCGAAGGTGAGATCCTGTCCGGCAAGCGGATGGTTCGCATCAAGCCGCACCGCTTCGTCCGTGACGTGGGTGATGACGAGGCCGATCTCGCTACCATCCTGACCGCGCGCGGTGAGGCGCATGCCCGGCTGCGGAATCATTTCCGGCGGAAGCTCGGCGCGCGGTACATCCTGCACAAGGCGCGGATCATGTTCGCCATAGGCTTCCGCGGAAGCGATAGTGAAGCTCTTTGTGTCGCCGGGTTCCATGCCGAGAACGGCATTCTCGAAACCAGCGATCACCATATGGTCGCCAATCGCAAATTCGATAGGGTCGCTTCCGAAACTCGAGTCGAAAACAGTGCCGTCATTCAGAGTGCCGGTATAGTGGACGCGCACCGTGTCGCCGTCTTTCGCTGCCATTGTCCTGCCTTTCGGTTAGGTGAGTGTTCAGGCCGACAAGCAAAAAAAGCCTTCAGTACTTAACCGAAGGCCCCCGGATCATCGACAGGAAAACGATAGCATCCCCGCGCGGTTCTGGCCACCGCGCAGGTGAGCAAAATTCTCTGGATGCGTCAGTAGGTGCGGCGCCAGACGCGGCGGATCTTCGCATCCACTTCCGGCCCCATGGAACTCCAGGCTGTACGGTCGCGTGTCGTGTCGGCGATGAACATTGTGTCTGTCCGCCCGATATGCTGGCTCAGATCGTTGAGCAGCCCGGCAGCCGTGGCATCCGTGTTCACGCACCAGACATTCGGCGCGAGCTTGTAGGCCGGCCCGAGCGACATGATCGCCTGTTCAAGCGGCCCTGCGAAACGCGCCTTGATATCCATCACGATGATAAAGTTTGCCGTCTCCGGCTGGCGGCGGCGCTCCACCTGGCCCTTGCCGGGACCATAGGATACTTCCGGTTCATTCACCTTCTCGGCCTGGGGCACGATGGAAGTAAAGTCCGCTGCAGCAGCGACATCCTCTGCGGGCTGCCCGGTTTCCTGATTATCGGCCAGCGCTTCATGCTCCTCGGCGGGGGATGCTTCCTCCTCCGGTGCGGCAAAAAGCGGCGCGAAAAGCGGAATGTCGATCGCATAGCGCCACATGCTGGCACCTGCGGGCGTGCCTTCCGGCGCTAGCAGGCTGTGCTCCGCCACGCGACCTTCCGCGACATAGCCCTTCATCGCCTCGAAGCTGTAGGGACCATAAACCTTGTCCCCATATTTCAACACCCAGCGCTGCCGGCTATCGGCTGCGTTTTCTGTGAAATTCCCTGCGGATGCTTCTGCTGGATACGCCATGATGTCGTCCACATGCGGCCTTTGCCGCTTCCTGATGGATTTGGTCCGGTCATTTTTAAGCAAATTTGGTTACCGCAAGGTCAACGCGACAGCGCTTGCTCATGGCGTATTGAGCGGGCAAATTCCCCCCAAGCGTGGAAAGCTGCGGAAAGACGCGGTTAACACAAACTTAACGGGAAGCGCCTGATGACCGAATTCTGCAAGACCGAACGCGACGGGCATGTGCTCGTCGTTACCATCAACCGGCCGGAGCGCATGAATGCGCTGCACCCGCCCGCCAATTTCGAACTCGAGAAGGTGTTCGATGATTTCGCGAAGGATGATGACCTCTGGGTTGCCATCATCACGGGCGAGGGCGACCGCGCTTTCAGCGCAGGTAACGACCTGCGCTGGCAGGCGGAAGGCAACAAGATCGAAGTGCCGAAGACGGGCTTTGCCGGTCTCACCGCGCGCTACGACCTCAACAAGCCGGTGATTGCTGCCGTGAATGGCGTGGCGATGGGTGGTGGTTTTGAAATTGCGCTCGCTTGCGATCTCATCATTGCGTCCGAGAACGCCGTTTTCGCGCTGCCGGAGCCAAAGGTCGGTCTTGCGGCCCTTGCGGGTGGTCTCCACCGTCTGCCGCGCCAGATCGGCGTGAAGCGCGCCATGGGCATGATTCTTACAGGCCGCCAGGTGCCTGCAAAGGAAGGAC
>NZ_JBATWS010000150.1:0-15175 GCF_049672805.1 Parvibaculum sp. | reverse complement strand
TATCAGACGAATATGGAAATCGACTGCTCGAAGCCCTGAAGGAACCACGTCATCAACGCACCGATCAGGAAGAGCAGAAGCACGAAGCCGAGCATGATGTTTGCCGGCATCGCGATGAAGAAAATCTGGATCTGCGGCATCAGCCTCGAAAGGATGCCGATGCCGATATAGAAAATCAGTCCGAAAACAAGGAACGGCGCGGCAAGCTGCAGGCCGAGCTTGAACGCATCCGCCACCATCTTTACCGCCATTTGCGAGAAATCGCCCACCGGAAGCAGTTGGCCGGGCGCGAAAAGCACATAGCTGTCGCGCATGGCGGCGATGAGCAGATGATCGAGATTGGTTGCGAAGATAAGCGTCACGGCTGTCAGCGACAGGAAGTTTGCCAGCAGCACACCCTGCTGGCCCTGTGTCGGGTCCACATTCTGCGCAAAGGCAAGGCTCATCTGGAGCGCGATGATGTTACCCGCGACATGAAGCGCGCTCATGATGATACGCGCCGCCCCGCCGACGAAAATGCCGACAGCGACTTCCGTGAACACGGCGAAGGAAAGCCCCGCCAGCGTGCCGGGGATCGCGCCATAGGAAGAGGCTACAAGCGGCATCATCACGAAGGAGAGAAGCAGCGCAAGAATGAGCCGCACATTCGCCGGGATGCTCGTCTCGCCCAGAGCCGGCATCA
Source organism: Parvibaculum sp. (assembly GCF_049672805.1). GTDB lineage: Bacteria > Pseudomonadota > Alphaproteobacteria > Parvibaculales > Parvibaculaceae > Parvibaculum. The sequence continues at coordinate 14,493 of NZ_JBATWS010000150.1, read as the reverse complement.
GCATGATCATCGCGGCAAGGCGCGAAAAGATCAGCATGAAGGTGAATGCCGTTTGCGGCAGAAAATCGATCGTGATCATCGCTTGCGCGCCTGCCCCTTCAGCCTGTCACGATCTTTTCGGAGATAAGGATCATGAAGCCCTGAAGCGCCTGCGCCATGAAGGGCAGCGCAATCAGCAGGGTGAGAAAGATCGCCACGATCTTCGGCACGAAAACGAGCGTCATTTCCTGCACCTGCGTCAGCGCCTGCAATAGCGCAATCGCAAGACCCACGACCAGCGCGACGATCATCATGGGTGCCGATACGGCAAGCAGCACATAAATCGTCTGCCGCGCAAGGTCGAGAATTTCAGGTCCGCCCATTTTCTTGCTCTTCCTGGCTGCCGTCAGATCGGCATGCGCATGATTTCCTGATAGGCCGTGATGACCTTGTCGCGCACCGTGACAACGGTTTGCAGCGTGGTCTCCGCCTCTGCGACAGCGGTGATGACATCTACGAGGTTGCCGCCCGCACCGCCTGTCACGCTCCCCATCTGCGTTTCGCCAACCTTGGCGATTTCGACAGTTTCATTCATCGCCTGCTTCAGCATGTCGCTGAAGCCACCCGCCTGCCCCGCCGTGCCGGGCTGGGGAAGCTGCGGGCTGCCGCCCATGCCCGCTGCGCGCGCATAGGCGTTAAGAGCCATGGATGCCGGAATGGTGCTCATTGTTCAGCCCCCGTCACTTCCGCAGAATGTCGATTGTCTGCGCGATCATGCGCCGCGAGGCCTGAATGAGATTAAGGTTCGCCTCATAGCTGCGCTGCGCCTCGCGCATATCCATCGCCTCGATCATGCCGTTCACATTCGGCAGCTTTACATAGCCATTCTCATCCGCGCCGGGATGACCGGGCATGTATTTGAGCTTGAACTCGGTGCGGTCGAGCGTCGGCCTGCCAATGGCAACCGTATGCGCCCCGATCTCGCGATTGAGCTTGTCCTCGAAAGTCACAATCTTGCGCCGGTAGGGATCACCCCCCGGCACCTGCGAGGTTGAATCGGCATTGGCGATATTCTCCGCGATGATGCGCATACGCCCGCTCTGGGCCTTGAGGCCCGAGGCTGCCACCACCATCGACTTGATAAGATCCATCGCGCTCATGATGCGTCCTTTCAGCCCGGCTCAGCCTCTGCCGAGCGCAATCTTGATGAGGCCAAGGCTCTTGGAATAGAGCCCCGTCACAGTCTGGTAATCCATCTGAGTCTCGGCGACCTTGATCATCTGGTCCTCGAGAACGACGGAATTGCCTGTCGGCGATGTTTCGAAATCCGGTTTCTTGATGACTTCGCCGCCGCGTGCCTCGCCCGGTCGGATATTGAGGCCGGAGCCGACAGCCGGGCTGCCGATATGGCCTGCCTGCGTGGCGACGGGCGCCATGACGCGGCTGTTACGCTTTACCAGCGCGCCGAAATCGAGCGGCTTGAGATCCTGTGCCGTGTAGCCCGGTGTGTCGGCATTCGCAACGTTCTGCGCAAGTACCTGCTGGCGCGCGGAAAGCCAATGCATCCGCTGCTTCATCATGCCAATGATGGGAAGATCGCCCAGTGCCATGTGTGCCCCCGCACCCCTCACATCGCGCATTCTTCTAAGCGCTGAGAAAGGGTCCATCCGAGCCACGCATTCCTTGGCGGCAAGGTGAATGTCACCACCACGGAGTTAACATCGTCCTAATGCGGAAAAATCTGCCGGGCCCGTTCACCACTCGCTAACCAGACAAATGCGCAGCAACTCTGGTGCCTTAACCCCGCATTAAGGCTAACGGGGCAAATTCTTCCCATTACGGATCGTCATTGGACGGTTCATCGGGGGGATAAAAGTCAAAATGGACTTCTCTGAAATCTTCCGCTTCGTGGCCGCTCTCGCCTTCATTCTCGGGCTGATCGGCCTCTGCGCCGTTCTTGCCCGACGCTTCGGCCTTGCGCCCGGTGCGTCATCCATGGGCGCGCAGAAGCGGCTGAGCATCGTCGAGGTCCGCCCCGTCGATGCCCGCCACCGCCTTCTCCTAATCCGCCGCGACGGCAAGGAACATCTCGTATTGATCGGCGGTGACCACCCGCTTCTCATCGAGAGCGGCATTGATGCGCCGGTGGCCCCCGTTGCGCTTGAGACATCAGAGAGCGACACGGCGAAGCAGGCCTTCGCCGGCCCGCCTCACATTGTCCAGCTTCAGCGATTTGTTGAATTCATCAAGGAGCGCCGCGCGTGACCCGCTTCTCCTCATTCCCGCGCATCGGCGCGCTTCTCGCCCTTGCCCTGATCTTCACAGGCTTTGCGCTGCCCGCAGGCGCGCAGTCGATTGAGGTCAATCTCTCCGAAGGCCTCGGTCTCACCAACCATGTGGTGCAGATTGTTGCGCTGGTCACGGTTCTGAGCCTCGCGCCCTCGATCCTCATCATGGTCACGTCCTTTGTGCGGATCATCGTGGTGCTGGGTCTGCTGCGCACAGCACTCGGCATGCAGCAATCGCCGCCTAATGCCGTGCTGGTGAGCCTTGCCCTCTTCCTCACCGCCTTCGTGATGACGCCGACCTTCACGGCGGCCTATCAGGCAGGAATCGAGCCTCTGCTGAACGAAGAAATTGAAACAGGCGAAGCCTTCAGCCTTGCAAGCGGTCCCTTCAAGACCTTCATGCTGAGCCAGGTGCGCGCCCAGGACCTCAAGCTCTTTGTCGATCTCTCGGAAACGGAAGAACCCGAAGAAGCCGCCGATGTCGGCCTTCAGGTGCTGGTGCCCGCTTTCATGATCAGCGAGCTGCGGCGCGCCTTTGAAATCGGCTTCCTCGTCTTCCTGCCCTTTATCGTGATCGACATGGTGGTCGCGTCCGTTCTCATGTCGATGGGCATGATGATGCTGCCGCCGGTCATCATCTCCCTGCCCTTCAAGCTGATCTTCTTCGTGCTTGTGGACGGCTGGTCGCTGATCGCGGGAAGCCTCGTCCAGAGCTTCGGAACCTGAGGCAAGGGGTGCTGGTGGTCAGTTGACCGCCACACTCTCATCTATTTTCAGCGATGCCAGAAAGCGATCCAGCGTGTCGATGGAAGCGATGCGGCTTGCCATCTCGCGGAAGGCCACGCCCTGCTTCGTGATAGGCTCGGAGAGAACGGCAAAGGCATCGGCATCAGCGCTCTGGCTCATCGCCTCGCCATATTTGACGCGCAGCCGCCCGAGGCCCGCTTCATCTTCCGCCAGTGAGTAGGCAATCGCCGCGCGCATGACGAGAAGCCGGTTATCGCCGCTCATGGGCGCATTGCCTTTCCAGCTATCCCCCAGCGCAATCTCGATCACCGGCCCGGCATCCTCCCAGCGGCCGGCATTCCAGAGAATATCCGCGCGCAGGCGCTTGGCCGCAGGATCGGACCTGCCCTCCAGCAAATCCATTGCATTGTCATATTGCCGGAGATCGGCAAGCGCCCGCGCCTCCAGAAGAAGCCGCGCTTCCGCAAGTTCTGTCGGCAAAAGATTCTGTTTCGTTGCACGCAGCGCCGCGAGAGCGCGATCAGGTTTCTGATCCGCAAGGAAAATCGAAGCAAGCCGCGCGGCAACCTGCGCCTTGGCAACACCGCCATGAAGCCGGTTGGCGACCTGATAATCGAGAAGATGGGCAGCCTGTTCGAGCAGGTCCACGCTCACCAGCCGCTCGGCAAGGTCGCGGATCATCTCGTCCCCCCGCTGGCCAATCGGCGTCAGCTCCTTGAAAGCTTCGAAGAAGGAAAGCGCCTGCACCGGCGTCATCTCGCTCGCCGCGTCGCTCAGATAGTAATCCGCAAATATGTCCGACATGCGCATGTTCATGCGATGCGCTTCATCGCTGTCCGGGAAATTGTCGGTCGCAATGCGCATCAGCCGCAGCGCCTCCCCGACATTGCCCCCTCGAAGATGAAGCTCTGCAAGCTGCGTCAGCACATCAAGCTCAAGCCCGTCTCCGCGCCAGGCATAGCGAAGGCTCTCCAGCTCCCTGGCGAGCGCCTCGTCATCCACCTCGCCCTTGCGATGGAGCAGCATCATCTTGCCATAGCGCGCACGGGCCGCGACCGGCGGATAGCCATTCTCAATGGCAGCGTCATAAAGCGCCACCGCCTTCTCTTTCCGGTCATGCGCATCCGCAATCATCGCATTGGTCAGGACTATGGAGGCCTTCGCCCTGGTGCTTTCCGCATGGGTGGGAAAGCCTGCCGCATATTGCTCGGCAGAAAGCACGTCACCGCTCTTGAGCGAGGCGAGCGCGGCGAGGCTGCGCAGCTCAACCCGCAATTCCTCTCCGAAGGCATCCGTGATGGCACCCGCCAGCGCAAATTCAGATCGGGCGGCCTCCCAATGGCCGAGAGAGGCCCGCGCAAGCCCCCGCCACGCCGCTGCATGAGGCGAATTATCAAGGCTCGGCCCCGAAAGCTCTCGAATGGCCTCGCCATAGCGCCCGCTCAGGGCAGAGGAAACACCAAGCGTTGCCCGGAAAGAGGGATCAATACCGAACCTGCTGTCTGCCTCTTTCGCCGCAACGAGCATGGCACGCGCTTCCGGTGCAAGCCCGTAGGCCAGCAGAAAGCGGCCATAGGCAAGGCGTCGCTCGCCCATCTCATGCGACTGCACGCTTGCAAGCTGCGCGAGATGATGTTGCCGCCGCTCGATAAAGGTTTCACCCGGAGCCTGCCGCCATTCGGCGAAATGCATTTCCGCAGGCGGCGCGCTCTGTGCGACCGGGCCATTGCCCTCATACTGCCATTCGCGGTGATCATCCGTCGAAAGCGTCAGCCCGTCATGCCGCGTGACAAGTACATTGTCGGGAGATGCTGCCACGTTGAGATCATCGGCAACGGGCACGATGGCAAGACCCTGTGCGGTCTGTAGCGCCTGAAACTCGACAAAGCTGCGCGATATCTGCATCGCCTGCCCGGGACCATTCGCCGTTACCACGACAATCTCGTCGCCCACCAGCGGATCACGAACACGAAGAACCTTGCGCGGCGCGCGCAGGTCGAAGGCCACGGCCCCGCGCCCGTCCTCACGCCATTCCCGCGACACAGCGATGGGTCGGCCGGTCGTCGGAATCGCCTCGCCTGCCGAAACACGCCAGCTTGCAGCCTCGTTCACTGCCGCAAGCAGCATCTGGTCCTTGAGCGGCACGACAAGCGCCGCGCCACCGGCGACAGTCACGCTTTCCGGCTGACCATAAGGCGCATGCTCTTCCTCGCTTACCGCAGATATATCAATCGGCAATTCCCGGTCGAAAACGATCCAGAGCCTGTCTGCCCGCTCGAATACTGCCGCGCCCACAGGCTCCGGCCAGTCAATGACGAGATCCATGCCATTGCGCCCGGCCGCGTAGCGCAGAACGGCCTTGCCTTCAGGCCGCGCGGCGCCGGGTACGGGATGGGAACTCGCAGGCGCAACCGTCTCTGCCTCCGCCACCGGCGAAATATCCTTGGGCGCTTCCTCGACCGGCGCTTTCGCGTCGGCAAGCTCGGGCAGCAACTTTTTCGGGGCGGATTTTCCGGCAGCCTCTTCCTTCGGCGCGGCACGCGGCAGATCACCTTCGGATTTGAGGTCGAGCACGATGCTCATATCCTCGCGGAAATCTGTGACCGTCACACCCGGCTTCAGCGTGAGCACGATGGCAAGTCGCCCGTCATGTTCCACGGCGGCCACACCTGCCATTTGCGGCGGCGGATCGGCCCGAAGCTGCGCGAGATCAACCTTCGCCGTGCGATCGAATGTAATGGTTGCAAGCCCCTGCCGCTGCACGAGCGAATAGAGAACCGGCTGGTTCCAGTCGAAAACAAGGCGGGCCAGCCCTTCGCGTTTCGCCATGCGCACGGAAAGACCGGGCAGCGGCACTTCCGGCTCCACAATGCCCTGCGCCTTCGCGGCAAGTTCGGCCGCTTTCGCAGCTTCTTCCGCCTTGCGCGCTTCTTCGATCCGCGCCAGCACATCCGCTGGCAGAGGGGGCGGCGCGCCCTTCCAGCCCGGCGGCAGAAGATCAACATAGACGGCATTTTCCGCGCGCATCGCATTCACGGAAAAATCCGTTGTCAGCGCCGCGCGGATCGAGCGCAGATCGCCGCTCTGGCGCACCATCGCGACATAGCGGGGGAGATGACGGAGAAAGTCATTCGGGTCGATGGCGAAGCCCCTGCCGAACTCGAGAACCAGAATGCCCGCCTCAACCGAAGCGCGGTAACTCGGCACCTCGCCCGAAAAAGTGAAGATCAGGCGGCCATAGCCATCTTCTTCGGCAAGATCGATCCGCACATCAGAGGCAGCCTCGGCAGAAAGCGAAAATGTCAGCAGGATCAGGGCGAAATTTGCAATCGCAAGGGCACGCAGACGGCTGAGAAAGCCGCCAGTTTCAACCGGACAAATATGTCGGAAAGGCCCGTTCACGCGATGCGCCTCTGAAGCTTCTGCTTGCAAACCACGGCGTTCTGCCGCTTGGGCGGTCAGTCTAGGAGACGGCCGGTTAAGTGGAGCTTAAGGGCAAGGTCGGTTGGCGCAGATTAGCTGGCTTTTTCAGCCGAAAATGCGCCGTCACCAGCGCCTTCTGCCTTCTCGGCGCCCTGTACGATGTCATCGAGCTTTTCGCCGAGCGCCAGTTCCACGGTGAGATCCTGCGCGGAGACCGGATCCATCTGGGCGAGCACGGCAGAGAGCTTGCGCGGCTCCATGCGCTTTGCCACTTCCAGCAGAACGCCCATATCAAGCCGCTCGAAAATGCGGGCTGCATCCTTGGGCTTCATCGTCTCATACATGGAAACGACGCCCGCCAGCCGGTTTTCATTCTGCTCGTCCTGCACGCCGATACGCGCATTGATGCGCGCTTCGATGTCCTTCAGTTCGGCAATCCGCTCTTCAACACGCTTTTCCGCCGCATTCAGCAATTGCTCGCGCGTATCGAGCAGCTTTGCGCGCCGGTCAAGCTCCTCGCGCCGCGCCGACAGGCTTTCAAGAACCGTAACTTCGGATTTCGAGAAGGTCTCGGTTGCCGGCTCTACCGGCGCCTCACCCGCAGCAACAGGCGCGGACTGAGCTGAAGTCACCTCCTCCGCCACCGGCTCCGTAGCGCTCGCCTGCGCAGCGGAGATGGCGCTGCCCCCGGAGGCCAGGTCGGCAAGCTTCAGCGTCAGCAGGAGCGAGGCGCAGAGAATGACGGTCGGGAGAAGCCGAAGGCGGTTAAGCATGGTCTGTTCTGCCTCTCAACTCAGCGGACGTTTTTCTTCAGCGCATCTAGAAGCTGGCTTGCGGCCCGCGCTGCCGTTGCCGCATCACGCGGCGAGGCCGGGCGGCTTGCGACACGCGGACCGGTCGCGGAAAGCGGGGCCGGACGCGACACGGGAGCAGATGCGGGCGCACGCTCGCTGCTGCTCAGCCGGTCGGCAATTCTGCGGCCTGCTTCCACCATCACCGAAAGCTCATCCGAGAGCGTTTTCGCCTGCCGGATGCTCTCGGCAAGCTCATTGCCGGACTGTTCGCTCGCGCGCTTCAGCCCCTCGATCGCCATCACGGCATCCTGGGTTGCAGCACCGAGATCGCCGATCAGTTCGCGCATCCCGTCCTGCCCCGCGCGCATGGCACGCAGCTTCCGGTCGATAATCGCGCAATAGGCAATGGTCGCCGCGAGAAAAAGGCAAACGACAAGTTCCAGAACCGTGCTGAAAGGAAGATCACCCAACATTACTGCTTCCCCCCATTGGGCGTGCCTGACGGAAGGAGGTTGTGAGACCCATGACCCTTCCGCTGCACCTGCTTGATGCCCTGCTCCACGCGCACGGCAACATGATTGCCCACACGGCCCATGCGGCCCGTGCCGAGGCTCACCCCGCCGCAGCGCAGATCAATCATTCCGTCCGGCCCGTTGTTCAGCATCAGCGTCTGGCCCTTCTCGAAGTTCATCACATCGCGAAGGGTGAGCTTCTGCTCATCCAGCACCGCCTCAAGCGGTACCTTGGTGGACCAGAGTTCTGTCGCCAGATGGCTTTCCCAGATGGAGTCGCGGCCGAACTTCTCGCCCATGAACATCTGCAAAAGAAGTTCGCGGATGGGTTCAAGCGTCGCATAAGGCAGCAGCATTTCGATGCGGCCACCACGATCTTCCATATCGACCCGCAGCTTCACCAGAATGGCAGCATTGGCCGGGCGCGCAATCGCGGCGAAGCGCGGATTGGTTTCCATGCGGTCGAGTTCAAGCGTCACCGGCGAAAGCGGCTCGAACGCCGCCTGCACATCCTGCAACACGACCTCAATCATGCGCTGGACGAGATTAAGCTCGATCGTCGTATAGGGACGGCCCTCAATGCGCATGGCCGCCGTGCCGCGCCGCCCGCCGAGAAGCACGTCAACGATCGAATAGATCAGGTTCGAGTCAACCGTGAACATGCCGTAATTGTCCCACTGCTTCGCGCGGAACACAGCAAGAATGGCAGGTAGCGGAATGGAATTGAGATAATCGCCAAAGCGGATGGACGATACATTGTCGAGCGACACATCCACATTGTCGGAGGTGAAATTACGCAGCGAAACCGTCATCAGGCGAACAAGCCTGTCAAAGACGATTTCAAGCATCGGCAGTCGCTCATAGGAAACAAGCGCCGAATTGACGATGGCGTCGATGCCGTGCAGTTCCGGCATCACATCGTCATCGACCTCGAAGCCGAGCAGGCTGTCAATTTCATCCTGGTTCAGAACGCGCTCAGGCGCCTTTGCGGCCGCTTCGGCAGCGGCAGCAAGCACGTCTTTCTGGTCCTGTATATCGAAGTCAGCCATTAAACTGTCCGTACCTGCGCTTTACTGAACAATGATTTCCTTGAAGAGCACGTCCTTCACGACAGGCTCCTGTGTCGCAAGCTCGATACGCCGCATCAGTTCTTCGCGCAGATTGAGCATGCCCTGCGACCCTTCAAGGTCTTCGGGACGCAGCTCGCGCAAGAAAGTCTGAAAGCCATCGAGAATGCGGGGCATGGCGCCATCAACCATCGCAACCGCTTCCTTGTCGCGCACCTGCAGCGCCACGCGCATCTTGAGATAATGTTGCGGCGGCGGACCGGACAGGTTCACGAGAAAATCGGGCATGTCGTAATAGACAGGAGGTGCCACGACTTTCACAGCGACCGGCCCTTCCTCGGCCCCGCCAAAAATGCCGGACATATAAATACCCGCTCCCGCACCAATGAGAAGAAGCAGCGGCAACGCGATGTAGAGAACGAGAACCTTGCCCGCCAGTCTGCGCCTTGCGGGCGGCGGTGCCTCCACTGCGTCGTCGTCCTGCATGTCGGCGTCAATTGCAGCCATGTCGTCGCCCCACCCTTGCGGACGGCACATGCATGCCATCCCCCTGAAATACAACCGGATGCTCGCTGATTTTGGTTAATGAACCGTTGGCGGAGGAATTGGGCTAAGCGCACTTAACAAGTGCCTGCACAGCCGCGTCCTGCACTCGGATCAGGCGGCAAATTCTGCCCGGTAAAGCCTGCCCGAATGCCCGCCCTGCGCTGCGCCGAAAGAACTAACCCTTTGAAAAACATGACGATCTTTATTGGCACGCGCCATGCACATGAAGGGGCAGCGCAGGGTTTGCGCATCATGTGTGACAAAGGCCGACCAGACCCGACATGGAAAACGCCCTTCTCATAGGTCTTTCCCGCCAGATGGCGATGAGCCGCGATATGGCGACCATCGCGAACAATCTCGCGAATATGAACACGACTGCCTACAAGTCGGAGGCGATGCTGTTCGAGCAATTCCTGATGCCGGACGCGTCGGAGCAGAGCCCGGACAAGCGCATCTCTTTTGTTCAGGATGTCGGCCAGCACCGCGATCTGCGCGATGGCGCGCTACAGTCCACGGGCAATCCGTTCGACATTGCCATCACGGGCGAGGGCTTCTTCCGCGTCGAGACCGATGCCGGTATCCGCTACACGCGTAACGGCAACTTCAATCTCGATGCCGAAGGCCGGCTCGTCACCTCATCCGGCGATCTCGTGCTTGATGATGCCGGAACGCCCATCACCTTTGCCGATGATGAAACGGGTATCACCATTGCCCGCGACGGCACGATCTCGACCGATGAAGGCCTGCGCGGCCGCATCGCCATCGTCACCTTCGAAAATACGCGATTGATGAAGAAGGCCGGCGACTCGCTCTACCAGACCGACCAGCCTGAAATCACCCCTGAGAACATCCGTCTCGTTCAGGGCGCACTGGAAGGCTCCAATGTGCAGCCCATCATCGAGATGACAAACATGATCGACGTGATGCGCTCCTATGCGAGCGCGCAGAAACTCATCGAGCAGGCTGACCAGATGCGTCGGCAGGCCATTCAGCAACTCGGAACCGTGGCCGCCTGAGAAGGCGCGCCCGCTCGCAACGCAGAGTAAGGACGAATAGTCATGCAGTCGCTCAGCATAGCCGCCACAGGCATGATGGCCCAGCAGCTCAATGTCGAGGTGATCTCGAACAACATCGCCAATATGAGCACCTCGGGCTTCAAGCGCCAGCGCGCCGAGTTCCAGGACCTGCTCTATCAGAACCTCCGCCGCGTGGGCACCAACTCCTCGGATGCAGGCACCATCGTGCCCGCAGGCGTGCAAATCGGCATGGGTGTGAAGGTCGCCTCCGTGAACCGCATCATGACGCAGGGCAATCTCGACAATACCGAGAACAAGCTCGACCTCGCCATTCAGGGCCGCGGCTATTTCCGTGTCGAACTGCCGAGCGGTGAGGACGCCTATACGCGCGCCGGTTCCTTCCAGATCAGTCCGGTCGGCCAGCTCGTCACCGCCGATGGCTACACGCTCGCGCCCGGCATCAACATTCCGCCGGAAGCAACCGACATCACGATCAGCCGCGATGGTCAGGTCCAGGTCACACTGCCGGGCGAAACAGCGTCGCAGGTTGTCGGCCAGATCGAGCTTGCCTCCTTCGCCAATGAAGCCGGTCTCGACCCGCTGGGCGACAATCTCTTCATTGAAACAGCGGCAAGCGGCGCTCCCAATATCGGCATCCCCGCGAATGACGGCATTGGCAGCGTGCTGCAGGGCTTCCTCGAAACGGCCAATGTGAATGCGGTGAGCGAAATCACCACGCTCATCACTGCCCAGCGCGCTTATGAAATGAACGCCAAGGTCATCACTGCATCGGACGAGATGATGTCCGTCACCTCGAACATGAAGTAACGGATGACATCCATGTCCATGCGTATCGCCTCCGCCTTCACCACCCTCGCAGCCTCGGCCTTGTTCGCTTTCGCGGCAAGCGCGGCAGAACTGCGTCCCGCTATCACCGTTTCCGGCGCAACGGTCACGCTCGGCGATCTCTTCGACAATGCGGGTTCCGCTGCCGGTGTGGTTGTCGCCAATGCGCCCGCGCCCGGCTATCGCAGCGAGATTTCCGTCTCCCGCATCTCGCTCACCGCGCGCCGTAACGGCATTGACTGGCGGAACGATGCAGGCATCAGCCATGTCACCGTCGCGCGCGCGGGTATTGCCGTGCCGGACGAGGATGTGGCGAGCGCTGTCGCTTCCGCCATCGCCGCGCAGTCGCCTTCCATGCCGTCTGCCTCGCAGCTTCAGGTGGATTTCACCAATGGCATGGCGAATGTGCAGGTTGCCGAGGATGCGGAGATTTCCGTGAATGTCGAGCAGATCGCCTTCAACCGCCGCAACGGCACCTTCACGGCCATTCTGCGCGCGCCTGCAAATGACGCGCTGAGCCCGCTTCACCGCGTGACGGGCCGTGCCTATCCGGTGATGGATGTTCCCGTACTCACCCGCGACATGGTTCAGGGCGAAGTTGTTCGCCACTCCGATATTGACTGGGTGCGCCTTCCCGCAAACCGCATCGGGCAGAACATCATCACCTCGCTCGACAATCTCGTCGGCATGTCGCCGCGCCATCAGGCGCGCGCAGGCGAGCCGCTGCGACTTTCCGACATGGCAGCGCCGCTTGTCGTGGAAAAAGGTGCGCAGGTGGACATGATCCTCGCTTCCGGCGCACTCACCCTCGTCGCGCGTGGCCGTGCGTTGCAGAGCGGCGCGGTGGGCGATGTCGTGGATGTGCTGAACACCCGGTCCAATCGCACGCTGCAAGGCGTGATTGAAGGTCCGAACACCATTCGCATCGGCACACCGGGCGCAATCCACGCTGCCCGTCTCGCCGCTGCATCAGATAACTCCTGACAAGCGCCAGCAGAAAAGACAAACAGGAAAGTCGTCATCATGTTCGCCGCCACCACCCGCCTCGCCACCATAGCGCTCCTTGCTGTCACGCTTGCCGGCTGCAACACCGCCGACCGCATCTCGAATATCGGCAAGGCGCCCGATTTTGCGCCCCTCGGCACGCCCGGTCCGACCGTCGCCATGCCGATGCCGCAGGCAGAGCAGGTCGTCTATCAGCCGAACTCCCTTTGGCGCTCCGGCTCGCGCGCCTTCTTCCGCGACCAGCGCGCCGCGCGTGTGGGTGACATTCTCACCGTGCTCATCAACATCACCGACAGCGCCAAGGTGAACAATTCAACGAAGCGCAGCCGCTCCAATGCCGAGAATGCGGCGCTGAGCAATCTGTTCGGCTATGAATCCTATCTCGACAAGGTCTTCCCCGATGCGGTGGATAACCAGAACCTTGCCAAACTCGGCAGCAACAGCTCCAGTGCAGGCGCAGGCACAGTTGATCGCCGCGAACAGGTTGAACTCACCATCGCCGCTGTCGTGAGCGATGTGCTGCCCAACGGTAATATGGTCATCACCGGCCGCCAGCAGGTGCGCGTGAACTATGAGGTGCGCGACCTTCTCGTCACCGGCATCGTGCGCCCGGAAGATATTTCCAATACCAACACGATCCAGCATTCGCAGATTGCCGAAGCCCGCATCTCCTATGGCGGCGAAGGTCAGATCACGGAAGTGCAGCAGCCGCGCTATGGCCAGCAGCTTCTCGATATCGTCATGCCCTTCTGAGAAAAGGCGACACGGAAACGAAAAACGCGGCCCGATGGCCGCGTTTTTTGTGTCGTCAGGACTTGCCCAGAAACATCGCGTAGGCGGGATTGTCGGTTTCATCCCAATGCGCATATCCAAGCTCATCAAGGAACTCGTGGAACGCGTCGCGCTCGTCGGGCGGCACCTGAATACCCGCCAGCACACGGCCATAATCAGACCCGTGATTGCGGTAGTGAAAAAGCGAGATATTCCAGTCTGACCGCAGCCCTTCCAGAAAGCGCAGCAGCGCGCCGGGCCTCTCAGGAAATTCGAAGCGATAGAGCATCTCGCCTGTCAGACCTTCGACACGACCGCCCACCATGTAGCGGATATGAAGCTTCGCAAGCTCATTATCCGTCATGTCTTCCACTTCATAGCCATTGGCGGTGAGAAGCTCGATGATCTCGCTCTTTTCCGCATCGCCCCTTGTCAGCCGGACGCCAACAAAGATCCGCGCGCTTGCGCCCGGCGCAATGCGATAGTTGAACTCGGTAATGGGGCGCACGCCGAGCGTGGAGATGAAGCTGCGATAGGCGCCCGGTCGTTCGGGAATGGTAACACCGAACAGCGCTTCCGACCGCTCACCGATTTCCGACCGCTCCGCCACATGGCGCAGGCGGTCAAAATTCATGTTTGCGCCGGACATGACAGCAGCAACAGCGCCGGGCACATCGAGCTGCGCCACATGCTTGCGCAACCCCGCCAGCGCAACAGCGCCCGCAGGCTCCGCTATCGCGCGCGTATGGTCGAATATATCTTTGATGGAGGCGCAGATTTCATCCGTCGTCACCGTCACGATGTCGTCCAGCAGGTCTCGGCAAAGGCGAAACGTCTCCTCGCCCACCTGCCGCACGGCAACGCCATCCGCGAAAATACCAACCTCGTTGAGCGGCACGGGCCGACCTGCCGCGAGCGCCGCTTTCATGGAAGCCGCATCTTCCGGTTCGACACCGATGACCCTGATCTCCGGGCGGAGAAATTTGACGTAAGCCGCAACACCCGCCGCAAGCCCCCCGCCCCCTATCGGCACATAGATGGCCGCGAACGGGCCCGTATGCTGGCGCAGCATCTCGACACCGATCGTGCCCTGCCCCGCAATGACCTCGGCATCATCATAGGGATGAACGAAAACGAGCCCGTGCTCCTCGCAAAGCTGCAAGGCATAGCGCTGGGCTTCATCAAACGCATCGCCATGAATGACGACTTCGCCGCCCATCCGCCGCACCGCCGCCACCTTGATGGAAGGCGTTGTCGTCGGCATGACGATGACGGCCCGCAGCCCCATGCGCCGCGCCGAATAGGCAACGCCTTGTGCATGATTGCCGGCAGAGGCGCAGATAACCCCGCGCACCTTTTCTTCCGGCGTCAGCGTCACGATCTTGTTATAGGCGCCGCGCAGCTTGAAAGAGAAGATGGGTTGCAGATCTTCCCGCTTCAGCAGAACGTCCCGTCCGAGCCGTTCTGACAGGGGGCCCATTCTGTCGAGAGGGGTCTCC
>NZ_JBATWS010000149.1:0-4888 GCF_049672805.1 Parvibaculum sp. | reverse complement strand
TTCCGGAAATGAACAAGCTCATGGAGTGGCTGCCGAAGAATGTGCCGGAGGATACGTCCACCTCCATCGTTCATGGTGACTATCGCCTCGACAACACGATCCTTCACCCGACCGAGCCGAGAGTGATTGCGGTTCTGGACTGGGAACTTTCAACGCTCGGCCACCCGCTTGGCGACTTCACCTACAGCCTGATGCAGTGGGTGATGCCGGGTCAGGGCACGGGCGGCGGAACAGGCTCCATCCGCAATGCCGATCTCAAGCAGCTCGGCATTCCTTCGCTTGAAGAATATATTGCGATGTATTGCGAGCGGACCAACCGCCCCGGCATCGATAATCTAGATTTCTATTTTTCGTATAATTTCTTCCGACTTGCCGGTATCCTTCAGGGAATCGCTGGGCGTGTGAGGGATGGCACTGCCTCCAGCGAGCATGCAAAGCAGATGGCAGCGAATGTTCGTCCGCTTGCAGAAGAGGCGTGGGCTTATGCTCAACGGGCGGGGGCACAATAATTAAGAAAGTGAGTGGCGTATGAGTTCCTTGGAGATTTCCTCCTGGACCAGACATGGCTTTGAGATCACTACCGATAAATCGAGACTGGATCGTGACTCTATTCTGAAGATGCTCGGCGCCACCTATTGGGCGCGCGATGTGTCGAAAGAAGACCTCTGGACAAGCATCGAGAACTCACGCGCCTATGGGCTTTATTCGCCGCAGGGCGAGCAGGCCGGCTTTGCCCGCATGGTGACGGACTACACGCGTTTCGCGTGGATGAGCGATGTGTACATTCTCCCGATCCATCGCGGCGAGGGCCTCGGCAAATGGCTTGTCGAGACAATGCTGAATGATCCCGCCCTCGCAGCGGTGCGGCGCATCATGTTGTCCACAAATGATGCTCACTCGCTCTATCAGCGTTTCGGCTTCACCGCGATTGGCGATGATGCCGAAGAAGCGCGCATCACCATGCAGCTGAAACGCTGATCGTCACCAAATCTCAATAGAGAAACATCGGCGTACCAAGCACTTTTGCGATGCGGGGGCGATAGGTCTCCCTGTCGTAGAAGGCATCCACATCGACACGCTTCTTGCCTTCCGTGCATAGCGTGACCGGCACCGTTGCATAGTTTCCATCGCGCAGCGCCGTCATGAATCCGGTGCGGCCCGCTGCGATTTCCTGCACGGCCAGCGTGCCAAATCCTTTTGCCACCATCTGATCGAGCGCATCCGGCGCGCCTGCCCGCATGAGATAGGCAAGTGACTGGGTGATGGTGTCGATGCCGGTGAGGCGGGTCAGTTCTTCACCGAGATAATGGCCGATCCCGCCAAGGCGCTGACGGCCATATTCATCTGGCTGGCCGTAATGCTGGCGCTCGCCGCCTTCGACACGCGCACCTTCCGATATAACGACCATTGCGTAGCGCGCCGGATTTTCCATGCGATCCCCCGCCACAAGGTCTGCAAGCTTTTCGGGATTGAAAGGCACTTCTGCGATGATCGCCCGGTCCACATCTGCCAGATAGCTTGAGACAAGCGCCGTCTCGCCGGAGTTGCGGCCAAAAAGCTCTACCACCGCAATGCGCTCATGGCTGCCGGTGGAGGTGCGAAGCGCATTTATGTGCTCTACGGAACGGGATATGGCGGTCGAGAAGCCGATGCAATAATCCGTCCCATGAACATCATTATCCATCGTCTTCGGGATGGAGACGATCTTCACGCCCTGCTTGTGGAGATGGGCGGCATAGGCAAGCGTGCCATCGCCGCCAATCGTCACCATGACATCAATGCCGAGATGCTCCAGCACACGCAGAATATGCGGTGTCGCATCAAACGTGCCATCCGATGCCGGCTTGAACTTCCCGCGCAGGAAATCGGGGAGCTTCTCTTCCACCATCCAGTATGGATCAATCCGCGTCGTGCGCAGAATGGTGCCGCCCATGCGGTCGATGGTGCGCACGGCTCCCGTATCGAGGCGCATCAGATGCTCTTCGCTTCCTTCGGGATCATCCGGGTTGTAGTGAAGCGGCCCGGCCCAGCCCCGCCGGAAACCGAGAACCTCCCAGCCAAGCTCTGCCGCGCGCCGCACAACGGCCTTGATGCAAGGATTGAGACCCGGCACATCGCCGCCACCCGTCAGGATTCCCAGTCTCATTTCGTCATCCTTTCTCTCCGGGCGCGTTCGCCCGTCCTTCCCGCCCTTGTCAAATGAAGAGTATGCTGCATCTTTTCAAAGTGTGGCGTATTCCTTCGCCTCACCCGTCAAAGAAGAGCCGGAAGCCTTTCCCATGAAGACAAGCGGCACCTACACCATCGCTGTCGCGGGCCTTGGGCGGCGTATCGCGACCGTGATCCGCAATCTCCATGCCGCAGCGCCCAATATAAGAATTGTCGCCTATGCGGACCCCGCGCCGACAGGGCTTTCTGCGCTTTCAAAACGCGGCATTGATGCGGGTGCTGCCTATGGCGATGTCGCTACCATGCTGCGGGAGACATCACCCGACCTTCTCATGGTGGGATCGCCCAATCATCTCCATCTTGAGCATATCAAGGCGGGGCTTGAGGCGGGCATCCGTGTCTTCACCGAAAAGCCGGTGGTTCGCACGGAAGAAGAGACATGGGAGCTGGCACGGCTTCTCCATACGCATGGGCAGAACGCGGTGCTTGTTGGCCTCGTGTTGCGCTCTGCGCCCCTTGTCGCCGCTGTGACGCGGATGCTGCGCGAAAAGCTCGGACCGCTCATCAGCTTTGAAGGCAATGAGCATCTCCACCCCGAACATGGCGCCTTTCTGATGCGTGACTGGCGGCGGCATGAGAAGCATGGCGGCTCCTTCCTGCTCGACAAATGCTGTCACGATTTCGATCTCTACCGGCTGTTTGCGGGCGCGCTGCCTGCGCGTGTTGTGAGTTTTGGCGGACGCTCCATCTTCACACCGAAGAATGAAGCTTTGGCCGGGCGGAAGCATGGCGATGGCACGCCTGCCTATACGCTCTGGCGCGCGGGCTGGAATGCGGGCGAGAGCGTGTTCCGCTCCGATGCCGATGTGGCCGACAATCAGGTGACGCTCATCGAATATGAAAATGGCGTCCGCCTTGCCTTCCACGCAAACAGCCACGCGGGGATTTTGCAGCGGCGCTGGTATTTCGCGGGGCTGAATGGCGCGCTTGAAGCCGATCTCGTGACAAACCGCCTCACCTTCCGCGATGCGATGGGCGCTGAGGAGCCGGAGATTGAGGAGTTCCCGGCAAGCGTCGAAGGGCATTATGGCTCGGATGAGCAGATGAGCCGTGACCTCGCCGCGCATCTTCTCGATGGCGCGCCTTTCCCCGTTCGCGTGCATGATGCGATGGTGGCAGGTCTCACCATCATGGCGGTGGACCGCGCCATGCGCGAAGGAACGATCATCGACTGCCGCCCGCTATGGGAGCGGCTGGAGATGGAAATGCGCGGCGGATGATTCCGCTCAGGCGCTTCGCCCGCGCGCCTCGATTGGCCAGATATCAACCAGCGTGTCGCCCCGCACGACATGATAGGCGTCGTAAAGGTTCACCGTCGGGTCGCAATGCGGCGTCATCGCGGTGAGCACGCTGCCAAGCGGCAGATGCGCCCCATCAGGAAGCAGGATACCACCCTGTTCATCGCCGAAGAAGAAATAGCTCGCCCCTTCCGGTGCGCCGGAGAGAAGGACCGGCGGCTCGGCATCCGTAGCGAAAGCCTTGAAGCCCGCATCGGTCGTCGCAAGGTTTCGCGTGTTATTCGAGACGACGGACATCTGCACGAAAAGCGATGTGGCGAAGGGGAAACTCGCGCCATTGCCGAGTGCCAGATCGCCATATTGCTTGTCCATGAAGATGTAGGAGCCGCCCTGCAGCTCTGTCAGCACATTGGCCTCGGGGTCGATATTGTAGCTGCCCGTGCCGCCCCCGCTGATGATGTCGCAGCAAAGCCCCTTCGCCTTCAGCGCATCGCGCTGCTCGCCCAGCACCTTCATCGCGGCGAGTGACTTTTCGCGCCGCTCCGCGAAATCATGGATATGCATGAGGTGGCCCGCATAGGCCTGAAGGCCGCGCAGTTCCAGAAACTCTGCCGCATCGAGCAGTTCGGCAAGCTCCGTTGCGTCCTCTCCGGGGCGGATGCCGGTGCGGTGCAGGCCAACGTCAAGGTCCACCAACACCTTGAGCGGGCGCCTTGCTTCTGCCGCCGCAGCCGCAAGGGCCCGCGCATTTTCCGGGTTATCAACCACGACCATCAGGTCGGGTAGTTTCGTGTTCAGCGCCATGAGTCGCGCGATGCCCCCCGCCGTCACGACGGGAGAGGTGATGAGGATGCTTTCAATGCCGCCCGCAGCCATCGCTTCCGCCTCACCGAGCTTCGCGCAGCACTGGCCAAGCGCCCCTGCCGCAATCTGCGCCCTGGCAATCGCGACCGATTTGTGGGTCTTGGCATGGGGACGCAGACCAAGGCCGTTCACCCTGCAATGATCTGCCATGAGAGCGACGTTGCGCTCAAAGGCATCAAGATCAAGGACGAGGGCGGGCGTTGGTATGGCCGCGCGTGACCCCGGCTTGCCGACCAGTGCCCGTGCTGCGGCCAGTGCTTCACTCGTCATGATTGTCCCCCGTCCGGAAATTTTGGGCGCATCCTACAGTTTCGGGCGGAGGATACAAATGCGAGCAGCGCCGGGGCCGGGACGCGGACCAGGCGTTCCGCCGCCGGAAGCGTTAACGAAAAAGCCCCTCCGACTCTCCTTGACAGGACCGGGGGCAGCCCCTATCTGTCGCGTTAGCACTCACTATGGTCGAGTGCTAACAACCCCAGAAATCCTAGAATTTACCGCAATTTAGCGGGTGGGACACAGGAGAGATCAGAGATGAAATTCCGTCCTCTGCATGACCG
>NZ_JBATWS010000148.1:0-3647 GCF_049672805.1 Parvibaculum sp. | reverse complement strand
GATCACGCCTTCAACAACTTCGGAGCGCGCACCGATGAAGCAGTTGTCTTCAATGATGACGGGGTTTGCCTGCAGCGGCTCGAGAACGCCGCCAATGCCGACACCGCCCGAGAGATGCACATTCTTGCCGATCTGTGCGCAAGAGCCGACCGTGACCCATGTGTCCACCATCGTGCCTTCATCAACATAGGCACCGAGATTGACGAAAGAGGGCATCAGCACGACGTTTTTGGCGATATAGGCCGAACGGCGAACCACGGCACCCGGCACCGCGCGGAAGGCGGCGGCGCGGAACTCCTTCTCGCCCCAGCCTTCGAACTTGGAGGGCACCTTGTCCCACCAGTTCGTGTTTTCGCCGGGGCCGCCCGCGATCAGCGCCATGTCATTCAGGCGGAAGGAGAGCAGAACGGCCTTTTTCAGCCATTGATGCACCTGCCACTCGCCCTGAAACTTCTCGGCAACACGCGCCTCGCCCTTGTCGAGCGCATTCAGCGCCTCGTTCACGGCTTCCCGCACTTCGCCTTTGGTCGAGAAATTGATCTCGTCACGATTCTCGAAGGCGTTTTCGATAATGGATTTGAGGTCGGTGAAGCTCATGGGACAGCTCTCCTGAGGGCGTGACGGGGCCGGGGCAAGATAGCCCGGAGCCTCCCCCTGTCAACCGGCTGCCACCGGGCACCCCTAAAGCAGCGGCCCGCCGCTTCTCTCGAAGGGCGGCCGGGGAAGGGTCAGTCGCTGATGCTTGCTCAGTCCGCTGCGAGCGGTATGGCGGGATGCCGTGATTCCGTCCGTGAGGCGGCTTTCGCTTCCGGCTTCGGCTCATCCCGCAGCACGCTCTCGCGCACCGGGCGCGGTTCGCCAAAGAGGAAGCCCTGACCGGCATCAATGTCATATTCGAGAAGGTCCACGACCTCGCGCTCCTGCTCGATCTTGTCGATGATGAGCTGGATGCCGTTGCGCTTGAGAAGTTCCTTGAGGTCAGCCGCGTGAATGTCCCCCGCCGCATGAGGGGCTTCAAGCAGGGTCTTGGCCGACACCTTGATGAAGCGGAAATTGCGATCATGCAGTGCCGCCGGATCGAAGCGAAGGTTGGTCACCTGATCCATTGAGAAGCGGAAGCCGAGCGCGGCAAGCGCATCAAGGCTGGCAAGCTCCACCGGACCCGCCCCGTTCACCGTCGCCTGGCTGAACTCGAAAATCAGATGCTGGGCGAGGTCTGTATTGTGCTGCATATATTCGATGAATTGCGGGAAGAACTCTTCATCCAGCAGCGAGAAGGCGGAGATGTTGCAGAAGACGCCCGCCTTGCTGTTGCGCTGGGCGAGCTTGCGCACCACCTGAATGCAGCGGAAGAGAAGAATATTGTCCACCGTCGGCATCATGCCGGCAGGTTCCGCCACGCGCATGTAATCGCGCGGCATGATGATCTCGCCGCTCTCCGTGCGCAGGCGCGACAGGCCTTCATAATAAGTGATCTTGCGCTGCGGCAGGCGTACCACCGGCTGCAGATAGAGATCGACACGGTTCGTTTCGAGCGAATGGCGGATCGTGTCGAGCAGCGCCTCATCATCCATATCTTCAAGGCGCATGGCCGGATGCGGCGGAGGCAGGGTGCTTTCTTCAGCAAGCTGCGACTTTGCGCTTGCGGAAGGAGACACACCGAAGTTGCGCGTTTCGGCAAGCCGCTTCACGAGATTTTCGACGACGCGGATTTCCGAGAAAATGCGCTCCATGCGCTCATTCGTTTCCCGTTCGAAGCGGGCTTCAAGTTCCACGATCTTGTCAGCCGCATCATCGAGATCGCGCGAAAGACCTGCAGCAAGGCTTGTCAGCTCCTGAAGCTCCTTGCGGACGGCCTTGCGCTCCTTGCTGCGCGAGATGGCGGCATGAGCCTCCGCCCCCAGCATTGCGGCAATCAGGCTGCACAGGGCGGCAAGCTCCTGCCTGAAGCCGAAAATTTCGGTCAACGCAAAGAAAAGCCCGATGGAAGGCAGCAGATAGAGCAAGGTGGCAGCGAGATGCCTGGCCGATTGCGTCATGTCCCCGTTCCCGCATGGCGCGAGCCCCCCAGGCCCGCCGGTGAATTTCACTCGATCTTCACCTTAAGGGGTGCCGTCTTGCGAAAGCGTTAACCATGCAGCGTCATCCGCGCCTGCCGCGCGAGGCCGTTCCAATGGGCGGTCATGAAGGGAGAGGGGCGGAATGCGGGGTTCTCGGGAATGGCTTTCACCAGCGCATACCATCGGGTTGCGGCGGCGTCGGCCTCTTGCCAGAGGGTGCGCGAAAGGGCGGTCGCCTCGTCGGCACTTCCGCCACGGCGAAGCAGTGCCTCAACACGGGTAATGAAGCTCGCTTCCAGCCGGTCGCGCTCTTGCTTGTAGGCGGCGAGGCGTTCGGGATAGTTGCGGAGCACGGTCCGGTGAAGGCGCTCATGCGCCCACCAGCGCGTCTGTGGATCGTAAATATCGGTCGGTGGGCGGCCGAAATCGGGGAGCGACGCCCCTTCCCAGCCGGGGCCGAAAAAGACCGGCTTGAAGATGCCCGTATCGGGCGCGGAAGTGGCGGTGAGCCAATGGACGGCGCGCCCTTCATCGATCTCCGTCACCCAGGAGGCGGTCGTCTGGCCGAAGCGGCGCACCGGCCCATAGGTGGCATGGGCCGAGACCGCGCCGCCGAGTATGCCGTCAGGCCGCCAATGCGGCTGACGCGCCGCCTGCGCGCCGTGATCACGGAGAAAAGCCATCATGTCGACAGCGGCGAGGCCACCCTTGCGCGCATTGAGAAGATGCGTCGTCCGGCACCAGCGCTGATGCCCGCTTGCAAGCGCAGAGCGTTTTCGATTGGCGAATATGTCGGCAAAGTTGAAAGCATTGCCGGGCTTCATGAGTCCATGTTCCTGTGCCAGCGCTTCGGCTCCGGGACTGAGCCGTTCGAAATCGCTGCCAATCGTATAGGCGTTGGAGATGCTGCGTTTTGCGGCAACGCGCTCCACCGCCCATTCACGCCCCACCGTTTCGAGCACAAGGGCGTCGTGCGCATCCGCGATGAGGAACGCATTGTGATATTCGAAGCGACCTTTGTGGGCGCAATTACCCCCCTGCCCATATTGGCCGAGAAGCGTGATGATGACCTCCAGCGCTTCTTCCGCGCTCGCACCGCGTTCAAGCCCGAGGCGGAGAAGATCCATGCCGATCAGCGATGGCGTTTTTCCGGGCGCAATCTTCGCGTGAACGGCCTCATTACCGATCACCACGCCATGCTCATTCGCGCCCATCTCCGCACCCCACATCCAGAAGGGGCGGGAGAGCAGAACTGCATGAGTGCGCGGCGCTTGCGGAATCTCGATATAGGTGCAGCGAAGCCGCGCATCCTTTTCATGCGTCGCGGCGGGGACGAAGAAGGGATATTGCGCTTCATTCGCCTCGCGGTCGGAATTCTTGGCAAAGAGCATCGCGCCCTTAGCAACCGCCGCTCCCCGCGCCACCAGCGTATCGCACATCTCTCCGCCCCTCTCATCGCCTTTGCCGCCTATGCTATAATGCGTGCGGCTCGGGTGGCCAGATGAGCGGGCGAGGAGAATGATGATGTCGAAAGAAGTGACAGCCTTTGAATTCGAGTTCCGCACCATTTTAGGCGAGGCGCTGGCC
>NZ_JBATWS010000147.1:0-4814 GCF_049672805.1 Parvibaculum sp. | reverse complement strand
AGGCAACCGCACGCGCGAGGCGCTGTTCAATATTCTTGCCCATGCGGATTTCGAGGGGTTCGATCTTGAAGGCGCGCGTGTGCTGGATCTCTTCGCAGGCTCCGGCGCGCTAGGCATCGAGGCCATTTCGCGGGGCGCCTCCTTCGCGCTTTTCGTGGAAGAACATGCCGAAAGCCGGGCGGCGATCCGCAGCAATGTCGAGGCGCTTGGTCTCACCGGCAATACGAAGATTTACAAGCGCGACGCCACCAAACTCGGCCCGCGCCCCGGCAGCGTCGGCCCTGCCTTTTCGCTCCTCTTCGCAGACCCGCCCTACGGCAAGGGGCTTGCCACGGCGGCCCTTCTTTCCGCGCGGGAGGGAGACTGGCTCGCCCCCGGCGCGCTCTGCGTGGTGGAAGAAATTGCGATGGCGGATTTCGAAGCGCCCGAGGGCTTCGAGGAAGTGGACCGGCGCCGATACCGCGACACAGAACTCATTTTCATGCGCCTCGCATGAGTTTCCCGTCCTGGTTCAGGATTTTCTTCATGCAAGGAGCGTGACGTGACACTGCTTCCCGGTCTTTCCCTTCTCGCCGATGATTATGATGCGCTGCTCTGCGATGTCTGGGGCGTGCTGCATAATGGTCGCACGGCCTATCCGGGCGTGGCGGATGCGCTGGCGCGGTTTCGCGCGAAGGGAGGCCATGTGCTTCTGCTTTCCAATGCGCCGCGCCCTTCGGGCCAGTTGCCTGCCATGTTCCGCCAGATGGGGATCCCGGAAGATGTCTATGACGGGATTCTGACATCCGGTGACGCCACGAAATCCTGCATTGCTTCCCATGAGCATGGCACACGCTGCTTCCATATCGGGCCGGAGCGCGACCTGCCGCTTTTCGAGGACACAGGTGTCGCTTGTGTGGATGAAGCGGAAGCGGAGTTCGTTCTCACGACCGGCCCCTTCAATGATGATGTGGAAGGGCCGGAAGATTACCGCGAGATGTTCGAGCGGCTGGCCGCACGGGGGCTGACACTGGTCTGCGCCAATCCCGATATTGTGGTGGAGCGCGGCGACCGCCTCATCTATTGCGCAGGGGCGCTTGCAAAGCTTTATGCGGAACTCGGCGGCAAGGTCATCTATTTCGGCAAGCCGCATGGGCCGGTTTATGGCATCGCGCGGCAGCGTCTCGCGGATTTTGCCGGCGTGACAATTCCTGACAATCGCATTCTTGCCGTGGGTGACGGCCCGCTGACGGATATCAAGGGCGGCAATGATGCGGGCATTGATGCTCTCTTTATTACCGGCGGTATTGCCGCTGCGGATTGCGGTGCCGATCCTGAAAAGCCGGAAGAGGAGCGCGTGGCGCATGTCCTCGCCCGCGCCGGAGTGCGCGCTGTGGGGGCCATGCCCCGCCTCGTCTGGTAGGGCGCGGCGCGGGGTGCCTTGCACATACGCATACTTGACGCTCCCCGGTCGATCCGCCATGACCTGTGCCTGAGTTTTTCCCTCCGGAGCCTCCGCCCCGTCCATGAAGATCATCCGTCACTACGAGCAGGTACCGCCCGGTCTCCGGGGCGCGGTTTATGCGCTCGGCAATTTCGACGGCGTGCATCTCGGCCACCAGCAGGTGATCGGGAAGGCGGCAGAGGTGGCACGGCAACTTGGCGTGCCGCTTGGCGTGCTGGTTTTTGAGCCGCATCCGCAGCAATTCTTCTTTCCCGACAAGCCTTTCTTCCGCCTCACGCCCTTTCGGGCAAAGGCGCGCCTGCTCGAAAAAATGGGCGTGGATGTGCTGGCCGCCCTGCCCTTCGATACCCGCCTGTCGCACATGCTCGCCCCCGAATTCGTGATGGATGTGCTGGTGAACGGGCTACAGCCCGTGCATGTCGTCGCGGGATATGATTTCCGCTTCGGCAAGGGGCGTGGCGGCGATGTGGCGACACTCTCTTATATGGGCGAGATGGAAGGCTTTGGCGTCAGCATTGTGGACGCCGTGAAGGAGGATGGCGTGACCTATTCCTCAACCCGCATTCGCGAGCTGCTTGCCAAGGGTGATCCGCGCGGAGCCGCGAAGCTGCTCGGCCATTGGTGGACGGTCGAAACCCATATCCAGCAGGGCGACCAGCGGGGCCGAACCATCGGCTTTCCGACCGCCAATCTGCCGCTTGAGGACCATGTGGAGCCCGCGCTTGGCGTTTATGCGGTGCGGATCGAGATCGAGGACGGGCCGCATAAGGGCGTTTATGACGGTGTGGCAAATGTTGGCCGCCGCCCGACCTTCGACAAGCAGGATGTGCTGCTGGAAGTCCATATATTCGACTTTACAGGCGATATTTATGGCGCTCATGCGGCTGTTTCCTTCATCGATTACCTCCGCCCGGAGCAGAAATTTGACGGGCTGGAGAGTTTGCAGGCTCAGATAGCCAAAGACAGCAAAAAGGCCCGAGCCATTCTTGCCGCACTGGCTAATGAAGAATGAGCGCCATCCGCGATCCTGCCGATTTTATCCGCCGCAACACGGCGCTCCACGAACCGCCCCTCATTCCTGAAATCAGGCTGCATCTTGCCAGCGAGATTGTGCCTATCTGGCAAATGACTGAGGAAGAGCTTCAGGAGAACGGCCTTCCGCCGCCCTTCTGGGCCTTCGCCTGGGCGGGCGGGCAGGCTTTGTCCCGCTATATTCTCGACAATCCCGATGTCGTCAGTGGCAAAAACGTGCTGGATTTCGGATCCGGCTCCGGCCTGATCGGCATTGCGGCCAAAATGGCGGGCGCGCGATCAGTTCTTTGTGCCGACATTGATGTGTTTGCCGAGCAGGCAATCATTCTGAACGCAGCCGAGAACCAGACCTCCCTCACCGCCACGACCGAAGACCTTGTAGGCGGGGAGAACCGGGGCTGGCAGGTCATTCTCGTGGGCGACATGTGCTATGAGGGACCGCTTGCGGCGCGCATCGAGGCCTGGCTGCGCCGCCTTGTGAGCGAAGGGGTAGAGGTGCTGATCGGCGATCCGGGCCGCACCTATCTGCCCAAGAGCGGGCTTGAGAAACTCGTCTCCTATGCAGTGAAAACCACACGGGAGCTTGAGGATTCCGATGTCCGAAATACGAGCGTCTGGCGGCTTCTTGCGGTCTGACTGTTCAAAATCGCGCCTCCGCACTTGCGCGCCCGCACATCTGCTTCCCCAATTTGGGCTTCCCTCGGCCTCACCACAGACCATAATTCCGAAACGGAACCGACTTAGGAGAGCCAGATGAGCGACCATGTTCTGACAAGCATCGACAAGGGCGTGCTGACCATCACGCTCAACCGCCCTGACAAGAAGAATGCGCTGACGGAAGCCATGTATGCGGCGCTGGGGGATGGCTTGCAGCGGGCCGCCGAAACACCCTCCATCCGCGCCGTGTTGATTACTGCCAATGGCGACGCCTTCACGGCGGGCAATGATCTCGGAGATTTTGCCGCTGCGGGAAACCGGCCCGTTGATGACGGCTCTGTCGAGCGCCCCGTGGCCCGCTTCTTGCGGCTTATTGCAACGGCGGAGAAGCCGATCATTGCCGCCGTGAACGGTCTTGCCGTGGGTGTCGGAGTGACGATGCTGCTTCATTGCGATCTGGTCTATGCGGGCGAAAGCGCCACTTTCCAGATGCCTTTCGTCAATCTCGGCCTCATTCCCGAAGCCGGCTCAACGCTTCTGCTGCCCCGCATGATCGGTGTTCAAAAGGCAGGCGAGCTTTTCCTTACCGGCAAAAAAATCGGCGCTGCCAAAGCAGAACAGCTCGGGCTTGTCGCGGATGTCTTCCCCGACGCAGAATTGCAGGAGCGGGCACGGGGCATTGCGCAGGAAATTGCCGCCAAGGCACCAACCGCCATCAAACTGACCAAGCAGCTTTTGCGCGGTGGGGCAAATCATGCGGAAGTGGCAGCCCGCATGGCGGAAGAAGGCGCGCATTTCGGGGCGCAGCTTCGCTCAGCAGAGGTAAAAGAGGCGATCAGCGCCTTTTTCGAGAAGCGCCAGCCTGATTTTTCAAAATTCGGCTGATTTGATTTGCCGCGTCGGCAAGTAACTGTGCCTTGACGCTCAATAGGCGTGAGGGCGGGCGCCTACGGCGAGGCGGCTGCCCCACAGACGGGCCTGCCCTGACTGACCGAAGGCAAGCGGGCGGCGATGGGAAAGCGGGTTTGCAGCCATATGAGGCTGCGGATTTGCGATCTGGATTGCCCCCAGCCTGCGCTCTGCCGGGTGCAGCGTGCCTTCTCGGTCTTCAATCAGCAATTGCAAGTTGAGCACGCGGCCCCAAGCCCGCCAGCGCGAGGAAGCGTCAACGCCATCTTCTCCGGCATAGATAACAAGGCTGTGCGCGGGATGGTCGCGGTGGCTCAGCTCCACGATGGCCATGAAGTTTTTCCGCTCCGTATCGCGCGGCAGGATGCGCAGCGCCACCCCTTCATAAGCGGAGATCGGCTCCGACCATTCGAAGCGGCCGAGAATGGGGGAACTGTCATAGGCGGAGACGGCATCCTTGTAGATCGTCGCGAAACGGATGAAGCCCAGCGCCCTCTCCGACCAAGCCGTTGCCTTTATGGCAACATGCTCCGGCAGATTGAAAGGGTCGGCGTCAATCTCGCCCCCGCGCCAGATGCGCTTGCGGTTTTTCGCTTCACTGAACTTACCGGACACCAAAGGCACTTCTCCCGAAACAGATCATGACGGAAGCCTAATGCGCATGGGTTGGCATGCCGTTAACGCTTCGGGCCATTTCGGCGCATTTCGCGCCGCGCGCAGCCGCCTTTGGCTTTGCGCCTGCTTTGCGGCATTCTCGGCCCCTTCGCAAAGA
>NZ_JBATWS010000146.1:0-1649 GCF_049672805.1 Parvibaculum sp. | reverse complement strand
AAATGAAGCTGCAACCCGTCCAGTGCCGGGGTGATCGATATCTGGCAGGCGAGGCGGCTTGTGTCTCGCACTTCTTCGGCGAACTCGAGCATGCTCTTTTCCAGCCCCTCCTGAGCCGGGCCTGTCTTGCCGATCCATTCGGGATCGACATAGACATGGCAGGTGGCGCAGGCGGCCGCGCCGCCACAATCTCCATCAATGCCCGGAACGGCGTTTTTCACTGCCGCTTCCATGGCAGATATTCCCGGCTCTGCTTCGACCGTGTGAACATTGCCATTTGCTTCGATGTAATTGATCTTTGCCATCTCGAACCTTTCTCAAAGAGCGTGAAGCTTCACCGGCAGCGAGGCATAGCCGCGCACGAAATTGGAACGAACGCGCACCGGTTCACCCATCAATTCGACGCGGGAGAAGCGTTTCAGGATTTCTTCCCAGAGGATGCGAAGCTGCATTTCAGCAAGACGGTTTCCGACGCAGCGATGCACACCGAAGCCGAAAGAGAGATGCTGCCGCGCGCGCGGGCGATCGATGATGAACTCGTCGGCCCGCTCGATCACTTCCTCATCCCGGTTGCCGGAGACGTACCACATCACCACCTTGTCTCCCTTGCGGATCGTCTTTCCGCCAAGTTCCGTATCGACAAGGGCAGTCCGGCGCATATGTGCCAGCGGTGTTTGCCAGCGGATGATTTCCGAAACCATATTGCCGATCAGGTCGGGATCAGCCTTGAGCTTTTCCCATTCTTTCGGGTTCTGGCCGAGGGCGAGAACGCCGCCCGTCATGGAGTTGCGCGTCGTGTCGTTGCCGCCAACGATCAGCAGCACGATATTGCCGAGGAATTCTTCCGGCGGCATGTTTCGCGTCGCAGGCGAGCGGCTGAGCATGGTGATGAGGTCAAAGCTCGGCTTGTCCGAGTTGACGCGTTCATTCCAGAGACGCTGAAAATAAGCTGCGCATTCCAGCAGCTCTGCCGTGCGCTGTTCCCAGCTATCAATGATGCCGGAGCCGGGCTCTGCCGTTGTCACATCGGACCAGCGTGTCAGCTTGCGGCGATCCTCGAAGGGGAAGTCAAACAGCGTCGCAAGCATCTGCGTGGTCAGCTCAATAGAAACACTGGGCACCCAGTCAAACACTTCGCCAACGGGCAGGCTTTCAAGCACACGGATCACGCGCTCGCGGATCGTTCCTTCAAGCTGCGCCAGATTTGTCGGCGCAACGATGGGGCTTACGGCCTTGCGTTGCTCATCATGGCGCGGCGGGTCCATGGCGATAAAGTTGGTGAGCTGCATCCCGCCTTCGCCCGCGCCCTTCTGAAGTGCATCGTCAATGACGATGCCGCCAAGATAGGCGTCTGACGAAAATATCTGGTGGTTTGTATCCACCGCCATGATGTCGTTGAACTTGGTGATGGACCAGTAGGGGCCATAGGCGCTGTCAGCGCAGTAATGGACAGGATCGTCGCGGCGGAGGCGGCGGAAATACTCGCCCTCCACATTCTGTTCAAAATATTCGGGGCGACTTACGTCGATCTGATCGAGCGGAAGGCTCTCCGCGTCGGACATGGCTATGGCGGCTGCGAGTGCTGTCATGGCTTCCTCCCTATGGCCCATGCAACTATTGAGTAATATATCAATAGCGTTGGCTCGAAG
>NZ_JBATWS010000145.1:0-2289 GCF_049672805.1 Parvibaculum sp. | reverse complement strand
GGCAAGGAAGCGGAATTTGAGAAGGTCTTCGGCGAGCTGCGCCAGAAGGTGAAGGCGAACGAGAAGGGCTGCCTCCAGTATGACTTCTTCAAGTCCAAGTCGGAGCCGTCCACCTACATCGTCATGGAGCAGTACGCCACGCAGGCTGACCTTGATGCACATGGCAAGACGGATTATTTCCGTGCCGCCGGCCCCGCCCTCGGAGCCGTTCTCGGTGGTGCGCCTTCTCTCCAGTTCCTCGACAAGGTCGAGTAATTATTTGCCGGGCCGATACCGGCCAAGAACGGAAGATTGACTATGGATCTCGCATTCAGCAAGGAAGACGAGGCTTTCCGGCAGGAAGTTCGCCAGTTCATCGAAGAGCATTACACGCCGGAAATGCGACGGCTGCATGCCCGTTCGAAGCATGGCTACATCACCAAGGAAGCCCATATCCAGTGGCAGAAGTCGCTCGCGAAAAAGGGCTGGCTTGCGCCGAACTGGCCCAAGGAATATGGCGGGCCGGGCTTCACCCAGTCCCAGAAATATATCTTCAATGTGGAAATGGGCCGTGCGGGCGTTCCGCACACCATTCCCTTCGGGCCGACAATGGTGGCGCCCGTCATCATGAAGTTCGGGACGCCGGAGCAGAAGAAGCGCTTCCTTCCCGACATTCTCGAAACGAATGTGCTCTGGTGTCAGGGCTATTCGGAGCCTGGTTCGGGGTCGGACCTCGCGTCCCTGAAGACCAAGGCGGAGGACAAGGGCGACCATTTCCTCGTCAATGGTTCGAAGATCTGGACCTCGGTTGCTCAGTGGGCGGACTGGATTTTCTGTCTCGTGCGCACCTCGAATGAGGGCAAGCCGCAGGAGGGGATTTCCTTCCTCCTGATCGACATGAAGACGCCTGGCATCACCGTCGATCCGATTATCTGCCTCGACGGCACCCCGGCGCCCAATCAGGAAGTCAATCAGGTCTTCTTTGAAGATGTGAAGGTGCCGAAGGAAAACCTGATCGGTGAGGTGAACAAGGGCTGGACCTACGCCAAATACCTCCTCGAATTCGAACGCGGTAATCCCTATTCGCCGGGGCTCTACAGCGCGCTCGATGAAGTGCGGGATATGGCGAAGGAGATCATCGTTGATGGTCAGCCTCTCTCGGAAACACCGGGCTTCAAGGCGCGTTACGCCGATATACGCAGCCAGATCACGGCGATGGAGTTCACGGAACTGCGCATCTTCTCCGCGCTTTCCATTGGCGGCAATGTCGGCCCGGAAAGCTCGCTGCTGAAGTGCCGTGGTACGGAGCTGCAGCAGGAAGTCTCGCAGTTCATGGTGGAAGTGCTGGGCGATTATGCGCAGCCGACCATCGAGAACGGCCTTGTCGAGACGAACGAGCCGGAAGTAGGCCCGGAAGGTGCTTTCACCGCTGCGCCATACTACTTCTCGCTCCGCAAGGCGTCGATCTATGCGGGCTCGAATGAAGTTCAGCGCAACATCATGGCAAAGGCTGTGCTCGGGCTCTGAGCGGCAGCGACAGTCACGAAAAGCGGGCATCGGAGAAATCCGGTGCCCGTTTTCTTTTGCCCGCTTTTCTTTGCGCAGCGTGCAACAAAAAAGGGAGCCATGCAGGCTCCCTTTCTGATCTGGCTATGCGCCGGATGCTTACTTGCCGCCCGAGGCGAGTTTGAAGAACTTGCCCGTCTGCTCGCCGCCCATGTGGAAGGGGGTTGCGTTCGAGAAGTCGGTGATCTTCGACCAGTTCTCCGCAACCTTCTCGGCGGTGAGGCCTTCGCGCCCGAGATAGACGCCTTCGGATTCTTCCATGCGCGCCGCAGCGAACACGCCGGCACCTGCGCAAAGGATCATGCCCGTCGGGGCATCTTCCGAGACGAGATACATCACGCCCGGCGTCACCGCTTCCGGCGTCAGCATCTGTTCAGCTTCCGGCGGCATCAGGTCGGAGGTCATGCGCGTATAGGCAACAGGGGCCAGCGCATTGCAATGGATGTTGTTCTTCTGGCCTTCAAGCTTCAGCGTGTTGATGAAGCCGACAACGCCGAGCTTCGCGGCGCCATAGTTCGTCTGACCGAAATTGCCGTAAAGGCCGGTCGAGGAAGCCGTCACGACGATGCGGCCATAGTTCTGGTTCTTCATGATTTCCCAGACGGCCTTGGTCGGCTTCACCGTGCCCATCAGGTGCACGTCCACCACGATCTGGAAATCCGACATCTCCATCTTGGAGAAGGACTTGTCGCGCAGGATGCCCGCATTGTTGATGAGGATGTCGATGCGGCCCCACTCATCCAT
>NZ_JBATWS010000144.1:0-4187 GCF_049672805.1 Parvibaculum sp. | reverse complement strand
CGCTCGGCATGAGCGGCGCGCGACTTGTGACCACGGCGATCTATGAACTTGAAAAGCGGCAGGGCCGCTATGCGCTTTGTACCATGTGCATTGGCGTGGGGCAGGGCATTGCCATGGTGATCGAGCGCGTCTGACGCTCAGAAGCCAAGCGCGATCTGAAGCAGATTGCGTCTGGAAACAAGATCAGAAGAGAAGGCGGCCGGTTTCGCGGCCGTCTTTTTCTTTGGCCGTGTCTTTCGCGCGGGCTTCGGCGTATGCGGCTTCTCCGGCGGTTTCTTCATATGAGGCAAGGTGCGCGGGCGGCGGACAAGGGCGAGCAGATGCCTGTCGGGAAAGAGGCAGGTGCGGTCCAGTCGCCAGGAGACGGCGCGCACTTCCTCACCGGGAATGAAAGCGTCTGCCGCTTCCCATGAATATTCCTCGACGGGGAGAAGAAGCAGTTCTTCTTCCGCTGTCTCCGCCGTTTCCACAAACACATTTTCTGGCAAGGGATCGGTGAGGAGGATTTCTTCCTCGATCTCCGGTTCGGCTGCCGCCACGATGCGCAGAAGCGGCGGTGCCGACCAGCCGATCAGTTCTGCGGGCGATGCAGGCGGCGCGATATGCGAGCCTTGCGCCGATGTGAAGCCGAGGGCGGGAAGGGCCGTGAGCGTGGTCCGGTCTTCGACACCGACTGCCGTTGCGCGAAGCCCGCGCGATGCGGCGAGAGAGACGCGGCGGCTCACAAAGCCCAGCCCTGTGCTTTTCAGACGCCGGGCAAACTGGATGATGGCCGCGCCGCCGATCTTCACTTCGTCAAAATGATCGGGTGTCAGCAGGTCGTCCGGCACGATGACTGCACCGCCACCATCGAGCGCGGTGCTGAAGCCGAGGCGGCGGAAGGCGGCGAGTGTTTGCTGTGCTTCTGCGCCATGCCGCGCGAAGGCGCCTTCCGGTACTTCCAGAACAAGAAGGCTGCGCTCGAGGCCATGTTCATCCATGATCCGGTCGAGCGCGCCGGGCAGCCCCTTGTCTGCAAGATCAGGCGCGCCGAGATTGACGGAGAGGGGCCAGTGCTGACCGGTCCGCTGCCACTTCGCGATGGTTTCCGCTGCGGCATGTGCGACAAACCGGGTCAGCTCGCCGCTGCGTTCGCGCCGCTCGAAGAAGGAGAGGAAAAGCCCAGGCGGGAGCAGACCATAATCAGGGTGTTTCCAGCGAATATAGGCTTCCGCACCAAGCACTTCGCCTGTTGCCAGGCAGAGTTTCGGCTGGCACACGAGGAACAGGTGCTTCGCGTCAAAGGCGAGGTCAATGTCCCTGTTGGTCAGGCGAAAGGAACTGCTGTACATCTTTTTACCGGACGGTACGCGACTGCATCGGGAACAAGGTCCATGTCCAGCCTCGGATATGCTCCTTTATGAGTGCTTAACCGGCCGCGACGAGCGACGGACAACGTCGCCAGAAGGTCAACGGGACAGGTGAAATTCGATTCAAAATCGAAATCACAGACAGGGAGCGAGCGAGATGGCGAACGGGCAAGGGCAGGCGGGGAGTGACAGGCTCATTCCGGCAGCGACGATTCTGTTGCTGCGGGACGGCATGGAAGGGCTCGAAGTGTTCATGGTGGTGCGGCATCACCAGATCGACTTTGCGAGCGGTGCTCTGGTGTTTCCGGGCGGCAAGGTGGACAAGCTCGACATGGCACCGGCTGTGCGTGAGCGCGCCGATGGCATGGACGGTCTTGATGACTGGGAGTTTTCCATGCGGGTGGCGGCGATCCGCGAAGCCTTCGAAGAATCAGGCGTGCTGCTGGCGCGCTCCGAGCAGACAGGCTCGATCATTGATGCGGGGCGGCTCAAGGGGCTTGAGCATTACCGCGACCCTCTCAATCGGGGTGAGGTGGGCATTGCCGATTTCCTCGCGCGGGAGGGGCTGCGTCTTGCGGGCGACATGCTGACGCCGTTTGCGCATTGGATCACGCCCAACATGATGCCGAAGCGCTTTGACACGCGGTTTTATCTTGCGAATGCGCCGGAAGATCATCTCGCCGTGCATGACGGGTCGGAGTCGGTGGACAGTGTGTGGATCAGGCCGGACATTGCGCTGCGTGAAGCCGAGGAAGGCAAGCGCACAATCATTTTCCCGACACGGATGAATGTCGAAAAACTTGGCCACAGCCCGAATGTCAGCCATGCAATCGAGACAGCGAAAAAGACACCCGTTGTCACGGTGGAGCCGCAGGTGACGAAGAATGAAAAGGGCGAGCCCATCCTGCGTATTCCGGCAGAAGCGGGATACAGCGTGACGGATGAACCTCTTTCCGCCGTTGCAAATGTGGCAAAACCGAAAGCGGGCTGATCGCCTTCCTCAATAGAGGAACTGTTCGGTGATGATGCGTTCTTCCAGCCCATGGTCGAGATCGAAGAGCATCAGGAGATCGATGCTCGCATCTTCCTCGACTTCCACCACCTGAACCTGACGAAACTCCGTATGGTCCGCGACGGCGCTGACGGGGCGCTTGTCTGATTCCAGAATGTCGAAGCGCACTTTGGCGCGGTGGGAAAGCAAGGCACCCCGCCACCGGCGCGGGCGAAAGGCGCTGATTGGAGTGAGGGCCAGAAGTGCGGCATCAATCGGCACGATCGGCCCTTGCGCTGAAAGATTATAGGCGGTGGAGCCTGCGGGTGTTGCTACAAGAATGCCGTCACAGATCAGCTCCTCCATGCGCGTCTTGCCGTCGATGGAAATGCGAATCTTCGCCGCCTGATAGGTCTCGCGCAGCAGGGAGACTTCGTTGATCGCGAGAGCTTCGTGCTGGCTGCCGTCGGCCAGCGTTGCATGCATGCGCAGAGGGTGAATGGTGGCAAGCTCGGCCGCAGCAAGACGCTCCTTCAGATTGTCTTCGCGGTACTCATTCATCAGAAAGCCGATGGAGCCGCGATTCATCCCGTAGATCGGGATGCGGCGGTTCATATATTGATGGAGCGTCTGGAGCATGAGACCGTCGCCCCCGAGCGCGACGATGACATCGGCCTCCTCGGGCGCGGTCTCGCCATAGCGTTTGACAAGCGCCGCATGGGCGGAGCGCGCTTCAGGTGTGTCTGTCGCGACGAAGGCGATCTTCTCGAATGTCATCGTCTTCTCTTTCAGGGGCGGGCCGAATTCCGCAAGTATAAGGAGGTAAGCATATGGACGGCGAGAAGCAAGCCAAGGCTGAGGGCGAGTTTGTCTTCCTTTATTCGAGTTTCGGGTCGGAAGAGGAGGCGGGCCGCGTGGCGGAGGCGCTCGTCCGTGAGCGGCTGGCGGCCTGTGTGAACATCCATCCTGCCATGCGCTCCGTTTACGAATGGAAAGGAAGGGCGGAGGTGGCCGGGGAAGCGGCGGCCTTCATCAAGACGCAGGCAACCCTTTTGCCGGTGGTGATGGAGAGGCTTCGGGCGCTTCATTCCTATGAGGTGCCGGCCATGTTGGTACTGCCGATTGCGGGCGGGAATGACGATTATCTGGCCTGGGCGCGAGGGCAGTTGCGGGAAGCGTGAGCCTTGTCAGCCGCCCGTGAGGGACATGTGGCGGGCAATGGCAGGACGGTTGTGCTCCCGGTCGATGATGAAGTCGTGACCTTTGGGCTTCCGGCCAATGGCTTCGTCAATCGCGCTGTCGAGAAGCGTATCATCCTTGCTGGCGCGAAGGGGCGCGCGGAGATCTGCGCTATCCTCCCGACCGAGACACATATAGAGCGTGCCTGTGCAGGTGAGGCGGATGCGGTTGCAGCTTTCACAGAAATTATGCGTCAGCGGCGTGATGAAACCGAGCCTGCCGCCTGTCTCCTTCACATGGACATAACGCGCGGGGCCACCCGTGCGCATATCCAGCTCTTCAAGCGACCACCGGGTTGCGAGGGCACGGCGAACATCCGAGAGCGGCAGATATTGCGCTATGCGGTCGCCTTCAATATCGCCCATGGGCATGGTTTCGATGAGCGTGATGTCGTGCCCTTCACCATGCGCCCATTCAATGAGAGCCGGGATTTCTGCTTCATTCATGCCTTTGAGCGCAACGGTGTTGATCTTGATGCGTAGCCCGGCGCGCTTTGCGGCGTCGATTCCTTCGAGCACTTGCGGGAGACGGCCCCAGCGAGTGATCTGCTGAAAGAGACCGGGCTTCAGCGTGTCCAGTGACACGTTCACGCGGCGAATGCCTGCTGC
>NZ_JBATWS010000143.1:0-3663 GCF_049672805.1 Parvibaculum sp. | reverse complement strand
TGCCAAAGTCATATTGAACAAGGAATTACATGACCTTCTCCCTTCATGAACGCCTTGCCGCCGACACGTTTCTCGTAACGGACCTTACCCTTTGCCGGGTGCTTCTGATGAATGACCGGCGCTTCCCCTGGCTCATTCTTGTGCCGCGGCGGGCAGGGTTGCGGGATTTTGATGATGTGCCAGGGGCGGAGAAGCCGAACTTCCATGCGGAGATTGATCTTGCTTCCGTGGTTC
This sequence comes from Parvibaculum sp., assembly GCF_049672805.1. GTDB lineage: Bacteria > Pseudomonadota > Alphaproteobacteria > Parvibaculales > Parvibaculaceae > Parvibaculum. Next base: position 3,429 of record NZ_JBATWS010000143.1, on the reverse strand, counting down.
TCAGGGATGCAGTCGGGGCGGAGAAGATGAATGTGGCCGCACTCGGCAATATGGTGCCGCAGCTTCATGTTCACGTGATTGCCCGGTTCGCGGGGGATGCAGCCTGGCCTGGCCCTGTCTGGGGTGTGGGGCAGGCGGAGCCTTATGGCGAGGATGAGAAGCGGGCGCTGATCGAGAAACTTGCCCGCAGCTTTCACGGTTAACGATTGGTTTAAGACTTAAAGCCTAGTGTCCTTTCCGAGGACGGGCATGGTGCCCGCATGTCAGGAACGGATCCTTGGACAGCTTTCAGGGTACAGCACTCATCGCCGACCCTTCTGCTGCGGCAGGGCAGGCTGCGGCCTATCTGCTGGAGCGGCTCGGCTTTCGCGTGGTGCTCACTGACAATGCGGATGAAGCTCTGGCCTTGATTGCCGGAACCGGCCCTGATCTGGTGCTGGCCGAGGCCCGCGCCATCACGCGGGACGGGCGCTGGCTCACCGAGGCCATCCGGCGCCGGCCGGGGGGGCAGGCCCCCTGTCTCTTCCATGTGACGGCTGAAAGCGGTGCCGCCTCCATTCACCGCGCCATCGAGGCGGGGGCGGATGACTATCTCGTGAAGCCATATGACGAGGCTCTTCTCCGCTTCAAGCTGATGCAGGCAAAGATGCGCGGACGGTTTGGCAGCCGCGCGAAGCTCCGTCTCGTGCAGGATAATGATGCCGCCGCGGCAATGCCGCAGGCTCAGGCCGGGGCGCGGACGGGTGATACCTCATGGCGCTTCCGGCTCTATGGCCGCGCCGTCTGACCGGTCGGTCCGCACCATCTCGATCAATGACTTATGGCACGGAAGCGAGTTTCTGAATCGGCATGTTCAGATGCCGATTCAACTGCTTCGACCATTCTCTCAACTCTCTGGCCCGATTTGAGAAAATGAATCCGCTTGGCTGCATAACTATCTGAAAACAGGATTATTTTTCGTTTTCCTTGCTCCAGTTTTCAAGGTAATCGAGGCTGCGCAGATAGGGCCGCAATCCGAGCAGGCCAGCCGTCACCGAGACCGTCAGAACGATAGCCGGAACGAGAACCAGCGAGTAGCGGAGCATGGCTTCATCGCCATAGACATAGTCCGTCGCAAGCGCGATCGAGGTCGGGCCGAGGCCAAGGCCGATGATGCTCACCACGAAGATCAGGATGGCGGAGGCGAAACCGCGCATCTGGTTCGGCATCAGTTCCTGCAGGGCGGAGGGGCCGGCGCCCGTGGTGAAGGTCGAGAAGAAGGTGGCAGGGCACAGCAGGATCAGCGCGGTCCAGGGGCTATCCATCAGCGGATAGAGCACCGCGAAGGGCAGTGCGCCCAGCCCGGCCCCCATGCAGACCATCATGCGGCCATTGCGGATGCCGCGTGAGGTCAGGTAGTCGCCCGCCCAGCCGCCGGTGACGACGCCCGCCGTGCCGAAGACCACGATCACCCAGCCATACCACCAGCCCGCCAGCGGATAGGACCAATCATAGGTACGGACAAAGAAGGTCGGTATCCAGGCCGCGACGCCATAGGCCATGAGCGCGGACAATGCGTAGCAGAGATTGAGGGGAATGATGGTGCGCCAGTTCCGGCCCATATAGGAGAGCACTTCGGCGACAGGCACCTCGACCGTCTTGCTGGTCCCGTCAGCGGCAATCGCCGTGCGGACATGGCCGCGCCGCTCCGGTTCTTTCAGGGTCCATATCCAGAGGGCGACCAGAATGCCGGGAAGGCCGACAATGAAGAAGGTGAGCTGCCAAGCATAGACCTCGCCCACGAGCGGCAGGACCGTGCTGCCGCCTTCCGAAACAAGCGCAATGACGCCTGCGCCGATGATGAGGGCGAGGCCCGCACCGATATAGACGCCCATGCCATAGACGCCGAGCGCGAAGCCGAGGCGCTTGGGCGGGAAATAGTCAGCGATGATCGAATAGGCGGCGGGGGAAAGGGCTGCCTCACCGACGCCGACACCGGCGCGGAAGATGAAAAGCTGGAGGAAGGAGCGTGCCGTTCCGCAGAGGGCGGTCATCAGGCTCCAGACGAAAACGCCGACTGCGATGATGTTCAGGCGGTGGTAGCGGTCCACCATGCGGCCGATGGGCAGGCCCGCGATGCAATAGAAAAGGGCGAACGCGAAGCCTTGCAGCAGGCTCATCTGCGTGTCGGAAATCGCAAGGTCGCGTTTGATGGGGCCGACCAGCAGGCTCAGGATCTGGCGGTCGATGAAGGAGAAGGTGAAAGCCAGAACGAGGACGGCCACCACATACCACGCATAAATCTGGTTCGGATACGGGCGCTCTGTCTTGTCCTGCCTTGTCTGGTGCTGTTCCTGCTCGATTTCGGCGGCCAGTTCGACTTCTGACATGGTTCCTCCCCGGTTTTTTGCGGCTTGAAACCGCTTTTCTTCAGCTTATCGCGGGGGGCCGAAAATGCCCGTGAAAAACGCGTGATTTCCGCCGGGTGGAACGGAATTGCGCTGGCATGAGGCTTGCGACCTTTCCGGCATAAGGAAAGGAAGCGGCCTCCATGAGCCTCGTCGAAAACATCGCCATTCAGCCGACAATCGCCTCTGCGCTTCAGGCCGCGAGCCAGCGTACGGGCGTGGAGTTCGACTATCTTCTGAAGACGGCGATGCGGGAGTCGAGCCTTGATTGTGATGCAAAATCAAAGACTTCCAGCGCGTGTGGACTATTTCAGTTTACCGAACAGAGCTGGCTCGGCACGCTGAAGAAGTATGGCGGGGAACTGGGACTTTCCGCTGAAGCGGCGAAGATCAGCACCACACCGCAGGGCCGGTTCCATGTGGAAAATGCTGCCCAAAGGGCGGAAATTCTTGCCCTTCGAAATGATCCCCATGTCTCGGCCTTGATGGCGGCTGCCTATACGCAGGAGAGCGCGTCACTCCTTGAGAACCGGCTTGGGCGGAGTGTGGGGGAGGGCGAGCTTTACATGGCCCACTTCCTCGGCGCGGGGGGTGCTGCGAAACTCATCACGGCGGCGGAACAGACGCCCGATATGCGGGCCGATCTTCTCTTTCCGGCAGCAGCGGCGGCAAACCGTCCGATCTTCTACCAGAAGGATGGCACCCCCCGGAGCGCGGAGGAGGTTTATCGCAACCTCGTCTCGAAACATGAGGGGGTGGATGCGACCCGCTATGCTGATGCCGCGAAGCGGCCTCTGCCGCCAAAGCCTGCGGGCCCGGTGCCTGCGCCTGACCTTTCCGGCGGCGAAACGCGCCGCAACTATGCGACGCGGGGGGCGACGCTCGCTGCCACTTCGGGCGGACGCACACCTGCAATGGCGTCGGGCTTTGGCCGTGCGCCGCTGAAACTCACTTCCACCGTCGTCGAAATCCTTGCCTCGCTCGATCCGATGGCCGGAGGCCGGGAGGCGGGGCGGAGCGGGGCGAGCGAACGCAATGAGGA
>NZ_JBATWS010000142.1:0-5325 GCF_049672805.1 Parvibaculum sp. | reverse complement strand
CGCCAAATGCGATCAGTCCGACGCGTGATCACGCATCTCCTGCTGGTGATCGGGTCCGCTTTAACCCGCGATTAACCAACCTGTCAGCCTGTGCTCCGGTCACCCGATATTTTGTTCTTGCCCCGAGCGACGTATTTTCTTGAGCATATTTGAAATACTGGAACAATATTCAAAACAACATTGTCTGACCCCAATAGTGAGCCAGATTAACAAAGCTCGTTAGCGATTAAGTAATGGTGCTCCGGCTAATCTCGCCTTGCTCCAAGAGAGCGCCCTGCGGCTTATGCGGTTGCACGGGCTGGTGCTGTCGACAGTAAAGTTGAAGGAGGCTTGATCATGAGCCAGTTTCTGAAGTCGTTTGTGAAGAATGAGTCCGGTGCGACCGCCATCGAATATGGCCTCATCGCCGCTGGCATTTCGGTTGTGATCATCACGGCCGTTGGTCTGATCGGTGGTAAGGTTGAAGCGACCTTCGACACGATCGCCGAAAAGATGGGCGCCGAGGGTTAATCCAATCCGCGCCGATCGCCGGAACATCATTCCGGTGCCTGAAAATCGAAGCCGCCAGAGCAGTCCGCGCTGGCGGCTTTGTTATTTCTGCCTCTGCGGGATTCTGTCGCAGCATGCGGGCCGCGTCGATTTATCCCCGCGATTTGGCTCAATCTGAACCGCTCTTTACCTCAAATTTACGTTCCTCCGCCCACTATTCGAAGGCGTGAAGAGGCATGGGGCCGCTTTGCGCGGGGCGATGTGCCTCCGACGAAACGGGCATCTTTCGTGATGAGTGTGCTGCTGTTCGCCGTCTTCCCTCTCGCCATGATTTTCGGCGCGCTGTGGGATCTGACGACGATGACCATCCCGAATGTTCTGACTGCCGCGCTTGCGGCAGCCTTCTTTCCGCTTGCGTTCATCGCGGGGTTTGGCTGGCAGGAAATCGGGCTGCATGTCGGTGCAGGCGTTCTGATGCTTGTCGTCGGCATGGCGCTTTTCGCCTTCGGGTGGATTGGCGGTGGTGATGCGAAGTTTGTTGCAGCCATCGCGCTCTGGATCGGCTGGGCCGATCTTCTGATTTATCTGTTGGTGGCTTCTGTGCTGGGCGGCGCGTTGACGCTTTTCATCCTCTTCTTCCGTTCGCTGCCGCTTCCCGCCTTCATGGCGCGGCGTGAATGGATCTTGAGGCTGCACGACCGCAAGGGCGGCATCCCTTATGGCGTGGCGCTCGGACTGGGTGGGCTTTTCATCTTCCAGCACAGCATCTGGCTACAGGCAGCGGTTCAGGCCGCATGAGGAATGGGCGTGGCGGTGTGATCCGCCGATACGCAGAGAAAGGAACGGGCAAGTGAACGCCGCACGCATTGGAGTTCTGGTTCTCGCGGTTGTCGCGGCAGGTATCGCCGCCCTTCTCGCGCGCGGGCTCATGTCCTCCGGGCCTGAAGAACCGGTCGCGGAGAAGGTCATCGAAGAGCCGACCACAGAAGTGCTTGTCTCGGCGAGCAATCTGCAGCTCGGCGAGAAGGTCAGATCAAGCGATCTGCGCTGGCAGCGCTGGCCCGATGCGGCACTGAACCCGGCCTATATCACGCGGGCGCAGCAGCCTGGAGCCGTCGAAGAATATTCAAACAGCGTCGCGCGCATGGGGATACTGAGCGGCGAGCCGGTGACAGCAGAAAAGCTCGTCAACCTTTCCGGTGCCGGCTTCATGTCCGCCCTGATCGAACCGGGCATGCGCGCCATCGCCATCGAGATCACCACGAAGACCAGCGCGGGCGGCTTCATCCTGCCGAATGACCGCGTGGACATTGTTGATGTGGACAAGGGGCAGACAATCCTGCGCAACATTCGCGTGCTTGCGATCGACCAGCGCTTCAATGACAGCGGCGAGCAGGTGGCAGTTGGCCGCACGGCCACGCTGGAGCTTACGCCCGCTCAGGTGGAACTCGTCTCCATGGCGAGCGCGGAAGGCAGCCTTGCCCTCTCGCTGCGCGGCATGAGCGAGCAGGAAATGGCGGGCGGCGAACTCGACCAGCCGGGTAATTCCGTTGTGAAGGTCGTGCGTAACGGCATCGCGCAATCTGTGCGTGTGAACAGGTGATGGGGCTGCGTATGGACACCATGTGGAACACGCTGAAATCCGGCATCGCCGCGAGAACCGCCCGCATTGCACGCGGCGGTCTTGCACTCCTCTGTGCGCTTTCAATGGCGCTGGTGCCGGCCGAAATCGCCGTCGCCGGGGATGCGCGACTTGTGAAGATCGATCAGGGCGGCAGCGGCCAGTCCTCGCGCAGCATTGTGCTCGGGCTCGGCAAGGCCGCTATTGTGGAACTGCCCGTCGCGGCGCGCGATGTGCTCGTCTCCAATCCCGAAATCGTCGATGCGGTTGTTCGCACGAACAGGCGCACCTATCTGATCGGCCTTGCGGTCGGCCAGACCAACGCTTTCTTCTTCAATGAGAGCGGCCAGCAGATTCTCAATCTGGAAATTCGCGTGGCGCGCGACCTCACGGGCCTGCGGCAAACGATGCGCCAATATTTCCCCAAGGCCAGGATCGATGTGGAATCGATCAACGATCACATCGTTCTCTCCGGCATGGTGGCGAATGCGAGCGAGGCCGACAAGGCGCATGATCTCGCTGCCCGTTTCGCCGGTGTGGACCGCGAGAACGTGCTGAACATGCTTGGCATCGAAGGCAAGGAACAGGTCATGCTGAAAGTGACCGTTGCCGAGATGCAGCGCAATGTCATCAAGCAGCTTGGCGTCGATCTTTCGACGGCGGCAGATTTCGGCGACTTCGCGCTTCGCCTTGCGACCAACAATTCTTTCAGTATTCAGGGTCAGTCTCTCGGCGGCCTTACGACCGCGGGCACGGCCGTAACCGGCAACGATGGCTCCATCAGCTCCGCGATACGGATGCTGGAGCGCGACGGTATTCTGAAAACACTTGCCGAACCAAACCTGACGGCGATCTCGGGTGAGTCCGCGAGGTTCCTTGCCGGTGGCGAGTTCCCTGTGCCGACCTCGCGCGACCGCGATGGCAATGTGCAGCTTGAGTTCAAGCCCTTCGGTGTGGGCCTCAACTTCACGCCGGTGGTGCTGAGCGAAGGCCGCATCAGCCTGAAGATTTCGACGGAAGTGAGCGAGCTTTCCTCTGACGGCGCCTTCGTGCTGCAGGGTGCTGGCGGCGGTGGTGTCACTGTGCCGGGCCTGAAGGTCCGCCGCGCGGAAACCACGCTTGAACTGCCGAGCGGCGGCTCGCTTGTCATGGCCGGTCTTCTCTCCGACTCCATGCGCCAGAATATTGATGGCGTGCCGGGCGTGAAGGATGTGCCGGTTCTGGGCCAGCTTTTCCGCAGCCGCGACTATCAGCAGAACGAAACGGAACTCGTCGTGATCGTGACGCCCTACCTCGTCGATCCGACAACCCGCGACAAGCTTGCGCTGCCGACGGATGGCTTCGCGCCGGCAAGCGATATGGACACGATCCTGATGGGCCGCCTGAACGCAACCTATGGCGCGCGCGGGGCCGCGACCGGCGACAAGTCGCTGCAAGGCCCTGTCGGCTTCGTCGTGGATTGAGGTGAAAGAAATGAACCGCAAGACAGAGATGAAAACAGCCGGAATGACTGGACGCCGCGCGCTCGGGGCTATCGCTCTCATTGCCGCAACAGGGCTTGCCGGATGCAGCGGATTTAACACCGCCGAGCATGCGCAGTTCGGCGCGCATTACTCGCATCCGATCTCGGTCGAGACGGATGTGGCAACGCTCAATATCGGTGTCGTACCCGGTCAGCCGGGCCTCTCGCCCGCCGACCGTGCAGCCATTGAAGATTTCGCCGCCGCCTACCGCCAGCGGGGTCATGGCGCGCTGACCATCTCCACGCCGTCCGGCTCGCCCAATTCGGGTGCGGCCACGGTGGCGCTCAGCGATGTGCGCGATCTCCTGAGCGAGAATGGCGTGGGCGCGGGCGATCTCGCCTACACGCCCTATCGCGCCTCGGGTGCAGATGCAGCCGCTCCCCTCATTCTTTCTTTCAAGCGATATGTAGCGCGGCCGACGGCCTGCGGAAACTGGTCGCAGAACTATGCGCTCGATCCGACAAACGGGCTCACTCCCAATCATGGCTGCGCGACGCAGAATAATATCGCGGCAATGGTGGCCAATCCGGCAGACCTGGTTGCGCCGCGCAACATGACACCGGCTGATGCCGCACGCCGCAGCACCGTGCTCGAGAAATACCGCGCAGGCGAGGCAACCGCCACAGCGCGCGGTGATCAGGATTCTGGCGCCGTGAGCGAGGTGAAGTAATGAGCAATCTTGCACGCAAGGAACCAGTCCTCATGAATGAGGAGGCTGTCGAGGCGCCGCCCATGCCGGGCACGGCGGGCGCAGCTCCTGTTCTTCCCATTGATCGTGAAACGCTCGCCGTGATGAAGCCGGTGCCGCGCATCACCATCCATGCTTTCTGCGAGCAGCCGGGCACGGGCAGCGCCATTCAGCGCGCCGGCGAAGATCGCCGTCTCGCAAAGACGCATCTCACGGTACATATGGGCGGTATCGCCGCTGCCATCGACTATTATCAGCAGACGGCAACGCCGAACCTCATTATGGTGGAAACGCGCGCCGTCGGGGCGGAGCTTTTCAACCAGCTCGGCGCGCTTGCCGAAGTCTGCGATGCAGGCACCAAGGTTGTCGTTATTGGTCAGGCCAATGATGTCTCGCTTTATCGCGAGATGATGCGTCAGGGCGTCAACGAATATCTCGTCGCGCCGCTTCACCCGATGGGCATTATTGAAGCCGTCTCGCGCCTCTATATCTCGCCGGATGCGCCGCCGATTGGCCGCACCATCGCCTTCATGGGCGCAAAAGGCGGCACGGGCTCCAGCACCATCGCTCACAATGTTGGCTGGTGCATTTCCACGGGCATGGATGAGGACGTGATCATCACCGATCTCGACCTGCCCTTCGGCACGGCCGGCCTCGACTTCAATCAGGACCCCGCACAGGGCATTGCCGACGCGCTGACAGCACCGGAGCGCCTTGATGATGTTCTGCTTGATCGCCTGCTGGTGAAGTGTTCGGAACGTCTCAGCCTTTTTGCAGCGCCTGCCGTTCTCGACCGTGATTTCGAGATGGATGGCGACAGCTGTGAAACGGTTCTCGATATCGTCCGTCAAGGCGTGCCCTGCGTCGTGGTGGACCTGCCGAATGTCTGGGCACCCTGGACGAAGAAGGTACTGCTCTCGGCGGATGAAATCGTCATCACCGCAACGCCTGATCTTGCGAGCCTGCGCAACGCCAAGAACATGCTCGATCTGACGCGCCAGCTT
>NZ_JBATWS010000141.1:0-5000 GCF_049672805.1 Parvibaculum sp. | reverse complement strand
GAGCAAGAGCCAGAAAGAGGGCCAGAGATACCAATGAACCGGAAAGGCGCGCCTTGGGGGGGAAGGCCGCAATTCCGGGACGCTTCGTCGAGGACGGAGCTTTCAACATTCAAACCCGAACTATGTGACACGTTTTTCCTGGCGTCGGTCTGGGCCTCCCGGACCTGCGCTGCTGCCGCGAACGATCTGGCGGCCACCCATCTGCCTGCCTTTCCGTTCCTTTTTCAAGAGTAATCAGCAGACGCGCCCGGCTGCAACAGGAAGTCGCGGGAAACAGGGGCAGTTTCCTTGCCGGTTCCGATACTTGCGGTTATCTTGCGCGCCTTCGGGGACCGCCCGGAAATCTCCCCGTATCATCAATCGGGGCTATGGAGCCAAAGTCATGTTCAAGGGATCGTTCGTCGCACTCATTACCCCGTTCAAGAACGGCAAGGTGGATGAGGCTGCGTTCGTCAAACTTGTGGAGTGGCAGATCGAGCAGGGGACTCACGGGCTGGTGCCTTGCGGCACGACCGGCGAATCCCCGACGCTTTCCCATGAAGAGCACAAGCGTGTGGTGAAGCTCTGCATCGAAACGGCGCGCGGGCGCGTGCCGGTCATTGCCGGGGCTGGCTCCAACAATACGGTGGAAGCGATCGAACTCACCGCCTTTGCGAAGGAAGCAGGGGCGGACGCCGTTCTCAGCGTGACCGGCTATTACAACAAGCCGTCTCAGGAAGGCATCTATCGCCACTTCAAGGCGGTGAATGATGCCGTCGATATCCCGATCATCCTTTACAATATTCCCGGCCGCTCCATTGTCGATATCTCGCTCGAAACGATGACGCGGCTCTTCGAATTGAAGAACATTGTCGGCGTGAAGGATGCGACCGCAAATCTCGCCCGTGTGAGCCTTCAGCGTAATGCTATGGGGCCGGAGTTCTGTCAGCTTTCCGGTGAGGATGCGACGGCGCTCGGCTTCAATGCGCATGGCGGCGTTGGCTGCATCTCGGTCACGGCGAATGTCGCCCCGGCACTCTGTGCAGAGTTCCAGGAGGCAACGCTTGCTGGTGACTTCCGCAAGGCACTTGAAATTCAGGACCGGCTGCTGCCGCTCCATAACGCGCTTTTCCTCGATCCCAATCCGGCTCCCGTCAAATATGCGGCAAGCCTGCTCGGCCTGTGCGAGAACGAAGTACGCCTGCCGCTGGTGACAGCGAGTGCGCCGACGGAAGAGAAGGTGCGGGACGCGATGAAGAGCGCGGGGCTCCTCAACTGAGGGGCGGGAAGGAAACCCGCAGACCATGTCTTCCAAAAGTGGCGGCGCCAAGAAGAGAGCCAGTAACGATGGCCTCAAGATCATTGCGGATAACCGCAAGGCGCGCTTCAACTACAGCATCGAGGAAACCTTTGAAGCTGGCATAGAGCTCAAGGGCAGCGAGGTGAAATCCTTGCGAAACGGTCAGGGCAGCCTGAACGAAGCCTATGCTCATGCGACGAAGGATGGCGAGATCATGCTGGTCAACGCCTATATCCCCGTCTATCTGCAGGCAAACCGCTTCAACCATGAGACGCGCCGTCCGCGAAAGCTGCTGCTTCATCGCCGCGAGATCGACAAGCTGACGGCGGCCATTCAGCGGCAGGGCATGACGATTGTGCCGCTGCGCATGTATTTCAATGAAAAGGGCCGAGTGAAGGTCGAGATCGGGCTTGCCCAGGGCAAGAAGCTCGCCGACAAGCGCGAGACGCTCAAGGAGCGGAGCTGGGAGCGCGACAAGGCGCGGCTTTTGCGCGAAAAGGGCTGACGCCGGTCCCGGCGGTCAGCTATCGAGCCAGGTTTTCACGGCAGAAAATACGTCCTGAAACATTTCCGGCGTCAGACGGCGCGTATTCGTGTTGTAGCGCGAGCAGTGATAGCTGTCGAAAAGGCGCAGGCCCTCGCCAATGTCATGCGTCGCGCCATGCGCGAAAGGGGCGGAAGTCTTGCGGACAGCGCGGGCGGAGAGCACAGCGTCATGCGCAATGCGGCCGAGCGCCAATACGGCACGAAGGTTCGGCAGCGCCGCCATGCGCGCTTCCAGAAAGCGCCGGCAGGTTTTTGCTTCGGCGGGGGTCGGCTTGTTTTGCGGCGGCACGCAGCGAACGGCGTTGGTGATCATCGCGCCTGTGAGCTTCAGCCCGTCATCGGGCCGCGCCTGATAGGTGCCCTTCGCAAAGCCGAATTCCAGCAAGGTGCCGTAGAGAAGATCGCCCGCATAGTCGCCGGTGAAAGGCCGTCCGGTGCGGTTGGCGCCCTGTACGCCGGGGGCGAGACCGACAATCAGCAGTTGCGCTGCCTCGTCGCCGAATGAGGGAACGGGAGCATTGAACCAGTCCGGATGCGCGGCGGCATTGTCGTGGCGATAGGCCACGAGGCGGGGACAGAGCGGGCAGTCGAGCGGTGCTTCGGCAGGGTGGACGACGGAGGCAGGGCGAGGGGGCACAGGATCAGACCTTTGTGGGGGACGAAAAATCTCCCTCATCCTCGTCGTCATAGTCGTAATCGACATCATTGCGGAAGGCTGGCGCGGGGCGCTCGGAATGAGCACGGCCAATGACATCGCGCATGGTTTCGAGGTCGATATATTGATCGGCCTGGCGGCGCAGTTCGTCAGCGATCATGGGCGGCTGGCTGCGCATGGTGGAGACGACAGTGACGCGCTTGCCCTTGCGCTGCAGCGCTTCGACAAGGCGGCGGAAATCGCCATCGCCGGAAAAGATGATGAGATGGTCGAGCTTGTCGGACAGTTCCAGCGCATCAATCGCCAGTTCGATATCCATATTGCCCTTTATGCGGCGACGGCCCGTTGCATCCGTAAATTCCTTGGCGGGCTTCGTCACCACGGCATAGCCATTATAGTCGAGCCAGTCGATCAGCGGGCGGAGCGGTGAATATTCCTGATCTTCGAGCAGCGCCGTGTAATAGAAGGCGCGGATCAACGTACCCTTGCTGCGAAAATGTTCGAGAAGCCGCTTGTAGTCGATGTCAAAGCCGAGGCCGCGAGCTGCGGAGTACAGATTTGCGCCATCAATGAAGAGAGCCATTCTTTCATGGGGGTAATAGATCATTCAAAGTACTCCAGACAGATGGGCATTATGAGTAGAACCGGGGCGTGGCTCCAATCGCGCGGGAACGCTCGTATGGCACTCATCAGGCAATGTAGAGGACACTTATGGCGGGAACGAGCCATTGTGCAAGTTTTACGCGGGATTTAAGAGCTGGATGCCGTATCTCCGTTCAATTTTTCCGTGAACTCGTGATGGTTGTGCATGGCTGACATTCTCGTGGCGCTTGGCGCGAATCTGCCGGGCACGGAAGGAGGACCTGCGGACACGTTGCGGGCGGCTCTCCGCCTCATGCCCGGCATGGGCATCAAGGTGGTCCGCTGTGCGCCTTTCTATGTGACGCCCGCGCTGGCGCGTTATGAGCAGCCTGATTATGTTAACTCTGTTGCGGCGGTGGAGACCGCCCTGCCGCCGGAAGGGCTGCTTGCCATGCTTCACCGGATCGAAGGGCTGTTCGGGCGGGTCCGGCGCGGGCGATGGGCGCCCCGGGTGCTGGACCTTGATCTGATTGACTATCGGGGCCTCATCACACCGGGCCAGAGCGGGATGAGCGGGGTTTCCGGAATGCCGCTTGCCCTGCCGCATCCCGGGGTCGGGGAGCGCGGTTTTGTGCTGGTTCCGCTCCGCGATGTGGCGCCGAACTGGCGGCACCCCGTCACGGGAGAGGGGGTGGATCGGCTGATTGCCCGGCTTCCGGCTGCGGAACTGGCTGAAATCCGGCGGCTCGAGCGCTGAAAAATGGTCAGGATCGGGGCCTAAGAGCCTGCTTTTGCTTGCGTTCTGGCGGTCGAACCCCTACATAACAGGCCAAATCCTGATCCTGCTTACTGGAGTTATTGTCTCATGGCCCGCGTGACCGTTGAAGACTGCGTCGACAAGGTGCCCAATCGTTTCGAACTGGTGCTGCTTTCCGCTCATCGCGCGCGCGCCATGTCGGCGGGTGCGGAGCTGACGGTTGACCGCGACAATGACAAGAACCCCGTCGTGGCGCTGCGCGAAATTGCCGAGCGGACCATCACGCCGGACGATCTGCGTGAAGACCTGATCAGCAGCCTGCAGAGCCGCGTTGACACGGAAGAGCCCGAAGTCGAGAGCATGCAGCTTCTCATCTCGGGTGAGGCTGGCAGCGATGTGCAGGTGCAGGATACATTCGGTGCATCTGAACTGGGTGGCGAGCGCATGAGCGAGGAAGAGCTTCTTCGCGCCATTCAGACCCAGATCGACTCGCCGCAGCAGAAATCTGCAGATGCGGACGAGATGGACGCGGAAGACTGATCAGGCAGGGCCGGGCGCACGGCTTTCGGTCCAGAAATATTCGGTTCAAGCGCCGCCCGGCCGAAAGGTGAGGGGCGGCGCTTTTCATTTGTGCGCTACGAAGTGGTGTTAGGATCAGGCTGAACAGTGCAGCCAGAGAGAAAAGAAGGGAGTTCGAGAATTTCGAGGATGTTGCGTCAGTATGAGCTCGTTGATCGCGTGCTCGGCTACGATCCGAAAGCGGACGAAGCCCTGATCAACCGCGCCTATGTCTATGCCATGAAGCAGCATGGCAGCCAGAAGCGGGCAAATGGCGATCCTTATTTCTCGCACCCCATCGAAGTTGCCGGCATTCTCACCGATCTCAAGCTTGACACTGCGACCATCGTGACGGCGCTTCTGCACGACACAATTGAAGATACGGGCGCGACGATGGAAGAGCTGACAAAGCTCTTCGGCCCGCAGGTGGCCGCCCTTGTCGATGGCGTGACGAAGCTCACGCGGATCGAGCTGACTTCCGAACGATCCAAGCAGGCAGAAAACTTCCGCAAGTTCCTGCTTGCCATGTCGAATGATATTCGCGTGCTGCTGGTGAAGCTGGCTGACAGGCTTCACAATATGCGCACGCTGCACTTCATCTCCTCTGCCGAGAAGCGCCAGCG
>NZ_JBATWS010000140.1:0-1847 GCF_049672805.1 Parvibaculum sp. | reverse complement strand
CGGTTCACGCCTGCTGCGCGATAGCCGCGAAAGCGCTCTGCCTCAACGCTGGTCGGATTGGCTTCGAGCGTGATCTCCGCCCCCTCCTCCATCGACCAGAGGGAAGCGATTTCCCGAAGCACCGTATCGACCGTTTGCGGCAGCATCAGCGACGGCGTGCCTCCGCCGAAAAAGACGGAGCGCACGCGGCGCGGGCCGGTGAGGGCGCGCATATGGCGCAGTTCGCGCGTGAGCGCGCGGCCCCAGCGCGCCTGATCCACATTCGCCGTGACATGCGAATTGAAATCGCAATAGGGGCATTTCGACTGGCAGAAGGGCCAGTGGACATAGACAGCGAAGCCGCCTTCCGTTTCCGGCGGCGCAATCGGTGAGGCGGCGCTATTTGCCGAAACAGGCATCGACAAGCTGCCGGAACGCATCGGCGCGATGCGACATGCGGTGTTTCGCCTGCGCCTCCATCTCGCCGAAGGTGAGTTCATGGCCATCGGGAATGAAGATCGGATCATAGCCGAAGCCGTTTTCGCCACGCGGCGGCCAGGTCAGTTCACCATCGACACGGCCTTCGAAATATTCGATGTGCCCATCCGGCCAGGCGAGGGCGAGGCCGCAGACGAAATAGGCGCTGGTGTCGCTCAGACCCGCCTCAATCATGCCGCGCCGCAGCTTCTCGAGAGCGAAATCAAAATCCCGTGTCGGGCCGGCCCAGCGCGCGGAATGGACGCCCGGCGCCCCGTTGAGCGCGTTGACGCAAAGGCCGGAATCATCGGCAAGGGCCGGAAGGCCCGATGCCTGCGCCGCCGCAAGCGCCTTCAACTCCGCATTGGCGCGGAACGTGTCGCCCGTCTCTTCCGGCTCGGCAAGATCAAGGTCGCCCGCCGATACGACTTCCAGCCTGAAAGGCGCAAGCAGATGCGCAATCTCGCGCACCTTGCCCGGATTATGGCTGGCGACAACGAGTTTTCCTTCCTCAAGACGGCGCGTCATTTCGCGATGGCCTCCTTTTGCAGGCGAACGAGATCGGCAACACTCGCCTTGGCGAGACCGAGCAGGGTAAGGAATTGCTCCTCCGAGAAAGGATCGCCTTCCGCCGTGCCCTGAATTTCGCAGATGCCGCCCTTGCCGGTGATGACGAAATTCGCATCCGTGTCGGCGGCGGAATCTTCTGCATAATCAAGGTCGGTCACGGCGACCCCCTTGTAGATGCCGCAGGAAATCGCCGCGACATGATCCTTGAGGACGGGCGCGGAAATCATCGAGCGGGCACGCATCCATTCAATGCAGAGGTGGAGCGCGATCCACGCCCCCGTGATCGAGGCCGTGCGCGTGCCGCCATCTGCCTGAAGCACGTCGCAATCGATGCTGATCTGCCGCTCGCCAAGCGCGCGCAGGTCAACCACGCTGCGCAGCGACCGGCCGATCAGGCGCTGGATTTCCTGTGTGCGGCCCGACTGCTTGCCGGCAGAGGCCTCGCGGCGCATGCGCTCATGGGTGGAGCGCGGCAGCATGCCATATTCGGCCGTCACCCAGCCCTGCCCGCCGCCCTTCAGCCACGGCGGCACGCGGTCTTCAAGGCTTGCCGTGCAGAGGACATGGGTATCACCAAACCGCACGAGGCAGGAGCCTTCGGCATGTTTCGCCACGCCAAGCTCGAAGCTGACGGCGCGCATTTCATTCGGCTGGCGGCCGGAAGGACGCATATCGGGTTCCAGTACTGTCTGATCAATGTTACCAGCGGGCCTTGTTACATGGGCGGGGCCGCGGCGTAAAGGTGGGGACGCAAGGGCACGGCGCTTGACTCGGCTCCCTTTTGTTCCCATCTGGCCAGTCGGGCAGGCTCTCGGCTATTC
>NZ_JBATWS010000139.1:0-8448 GCF_049672805.1 Parvibaculum sp. | reverse complement strand
CGCCGGTGTCGATATAGGCGATGTCCGGAACGGCGGTGACTTCGCCTTCGCCTGTGATGGTGATGGTGCGCGGGGCATCATCCGAAGCGTGGGCTGCAGGGGCGAGCATCAGTCCGGCTGCGAGTGCGAGCGCCGGAAGGGCAAAAGCGTGAAAGGAAAAGGACGGACGGGAAAGGGTCTGCGGCATTTCTCTATATCCTTTGTGGCAGAGCAGGTCGGCTTTTCTCAGCGCTTATGAACCTTCCGCGCTGAACCACGTCTGAATGGATTGCTGCAAGCTTCGGGCCGGAACCGGGCAAAATTGGGGCGGGAAGAAACGCGAATCCGGGCTGTGACAGGCCGCTCATCTCCTGCTATATGGCGGGGAGCGGGCGCTTTTCGCCTGTCCGTGAAGTTGGGGGCCTGTAGCTCAGTTGGTTAGAGCGGACCGCTCATAACGGTTTGGTCGCAGGTTCGAGTCCTGCCGGGCCCACCAACGCCTGGGCAATCACCCGCGCCTATTGAATGTTCGGCGCCACCGCTATCTGTCCGTGATTGGCCATGAGTGCCATACTGCCCTGACAGCGTCTCGCAGACCAACACCGCACGCTCCTCGATGCCGAAGGTCGCATAAGGCGCCACCGGCGCTGTCGGCCCGCCGCTCACCGATACCATGTAATGCCCAGCTCTGAAGACGTCCTTTTTGGCGTAACTGCCGAATGGTGAGCTTACTTTGCGAGCCGGTAGTGCATCACGCCCCAGGCGAGCCAACCTTTGTCGGCACCTTCTACCCAGCGTTCCAACCCAGTGAGCATGTTGTCGAGATAATCCGCGCTTGCGTCTCTCGTCAGTCGCTCATAATTCGCTTTCAACTCCTCGCCCACACGCCAATAGTGGCGGCGAAGCTGATGCGTCATATCGATAACTTCGATTTTCTCGAACCCGCGCTCCCTAAGCGCACGATCGTAAAAGCCGAAGCTGCTGAGTGTTTCGAGATGTATTCGATCAAGGATCGGCTGGAGCACACCATCGGGGCAGTCATCTGCCTGCATCGGGTCTGTGAAAATGAACTGACCATCGGGTTTCAGCACGCGGCGCACTTCGTCCAGCACGCGGGGGCGGTTACCGCTATGAAGGATCGCATCTTGCGACCACACTACATCAACGGCGTCTGCCTCTACCGGAATATTTTCAAAATCACCATGCAGAACCGTGATCTGTCCATCAAGCCCTGCTTTGGCATTCAACTCCCGGTTAAGCTGGTTCTGCTTCTCGCTGATATTCACGCAGATGACTTTGCAGCCGAAACGTTGAGCAACATGACGCGCCGCACCGCCATAGCCTGAGCCGATATCAAGTACGACAGAACCCGCCGTCATATCCTTCAACATCGAAGCAAGCGTTTCATCGTTGCGATGACTCGCATCGACTATGGCCTCGGAATCGTCCTTGTACATACCGATATGGATGTCCTCCCCACCCCAGATCGTGAAGTAGAAGGAGTCTGCATCCGGACTGTCATAGTATGCTTCGGCCTGTACGACCGCACGCGACCTAGTCGTTTTCATGATAGGTTTTCTCCGCGACGTGAATGAAGAAGTCGACGTCTTCGTCTTTGTAGCTCTCCTCGAAGTCGCCATAGGTTTCGACCTTCTGAAAGCCGATCTCATGCATCAATTTTCGCGTGTAATTCTTGCGTAACGGAAACATGTTGAGGTGGTAGATGGCGCCATCGGAAAATGTGTAGCGAAATCGCGCAAGCGTTTCGTCCACATATTCCGGCTCCGCCGAAACCTTATCGCCGCAATAGTAATATTTGTGCTTCGACTTGAACCCCAGATCCAGAATGGCGTCATAGTTGCGCTGATCAAGGATCAAGATGCCGTCATGCTTCAGTGCCGCATAAAATTCCGCAAGCGCCCGGCGCCGGTCACGCTCATCGAAAAGATGCGTGAATGAATTTCCGAGACAGATGATGGCATCATATTTTCCGTGCACATCCTTGTTGAGCCAGCGCCAGTCCGCATGAACCGTCTGCAGGACAAAGTTGTGATCGCGCGCATTGGCAAATGCCTTTGAAAGCATTTCCGCGCTGCCATCAACACTCGTTACATCAAAACCCGCTTTGAGAAGCTGCACGGAATTGAATCCCGTGCCGGTCGCCACGTCGAGAATCTTGTGTTTGCCGCGTTTCTTCAAAATGTCGATGAAGAATTGCCCCTCGCTCTCAGCGCGGCCTTCCCAGTCGATCAGATCGTCCCATTTCTCTACAAATGACTCCACATACTCCTGCTGGTAGTGGTCCGTTTCGCGTATGGCGAGGGGATCATCCCCGAATTCCTGTTCCCGTTTCATCAACGATTTCATATTGAAGTCCCCCATCAAGGATCGCGGCGCGTGCAGGCGCATTCAAAGGCCGCCGTCAGACACAAAGGGTCCCGGCATATTTGCCACCGGAAACCCATGAGATCGATTTCTGAAGCCCGCAGAAAATAAAACGCGCAGACGCACGATAAGCGGGCCGCGTCCCATGATGTTTCGCCTACACGAAACGCGGCAGCAAAGCTGCGAGACACGACTGAAGGACACCGCATTCATATGCGGATTATGGAAGCCCACTCAGCGAAAGCACGCTAACAAAGGAGCACTCATGTCGCAACCGCCGAACTGAACTTTCTCAGCCAGCTTTTGCAATCAGGCTGCCTGGCACATCACGTCCCTGCGATTGCGGCATGCTTTTCACAACGCAGCAAAGCCGGATGACTATCGCACATCCACGCGACAAGCTTTTCGCGCACCGCACGTCGGAGGTCCCATGCTTCCGGCGATATGCGCGCGCTGACAAGCACACGCAGCTCGATCGCGCGCTGTTGCTTTCGTCACGTGAATGACAACCACATAGCAGCGCGTTTTGGTGTATTCATGATTGCAATATGCGCGGAGGCACGTAATCGGACGGTGGTAGCCGACTTTAACGATAGTGGAGGAAGCTTATGACCGACGCTGAATCGACGGGGATTCCTGATCCCGAGGGACCTACCGAAATCATCGAAACCGACTATGAGATCGGTCAAGATAATGTCCAGCGAAGGATGGGAGTGCTTTCCTTCGACGTTCACAACCCGGTCTTTGCAATCTCCGGGCTGGTAATCGTCGCCTTCGTCATTCTCACACTGGCGTTACAGAACGAGGCGAAAGCATTCTTCACTGGTCTCCGCGATTGGTTGACGGCCAATCTCGACTGGTTCTTTCTGATCGCGGGCAACACCTTCGTTCTGGTGTGCTTGGCTGTCATCGTTCTTCCGTGGGGGGCAATTCGTATTGGCGGACGCGATGCAACTCCGGATTTTAGCTTTTCTTCTTGGTTGGCAATGCTTTTTGCCGCCGGCATGGGCATCGGACTCATGTTCTACGGAGTGGCTGAGCCGATTGGTCACTATGATGCCGCCTTCGGAGGAATTGTTGGAGAAGGTGGCGCCCGCACGGACTGGGCACCGCTTGACGGGGCGGCGGGCGACAGCGAGGCGGCGCGGCGCCTTGCCATGGCGGCAACGATCTTCCACTGGGGGCTTCACCCCTGGTCGATCTACGGCATCGTTGCGCTGGCACTGGCGATCTTCGCTTACAACAAAGGTCTTCCACTGACGATGAGGTCGATTTTCTACCCCGTCTTCGGCGAGCGTGTTTGGGGATGGCCGGGGCATATCATCGACATCCTCGCGGTTTTCGCGACCCTGTTCGGACTGGCCACGTCGCTCGGGCTCGGCGCGCAGCAGGCGAACGCGGGACTGAACTTCCTGTTCGGCATACCGGATACCGATACATCGAGGGTGCTGCTGATCATCGGCATCACCGCAATCGCTACACTTTCGGTTATAGCGGGGCTAGACGCTGGCGTACGACGGTTGTCGGAGATCAACATGGTGCTGGCGGCACTCCTGTTGCTCTTCGTGATCCTTACCGGCCCGACGCTGACTATCATCACGGCATTCTTCCTGAACCTAGGCGCCTATGTCGAACATCTGCCCGCCCTCGCGAACCCATTCGGGCGAGAAGATGATAATTTTAGACAGGGTTGGACTGCTTTCTACTGGGCTTGGTGGATATCATGGTCACCCTTTGTCGGTATGTTCATCGCCCGTGTGAGCCGCGGCCGGACCGTGCGCGAGTTTATGATTGCCGTTTTGCTCATTCCGTCACTCGTATCGGTGGTCTGGATGACAAGCTTCGGTGGCACTGCTATCAGCGTGATCGGTGAGGGCTTCACCGACATCACCGACTCGGCGCTGGAGCTCAAGCTCTTCGCCATGCTGTCGCATCTGCCACTGACAGCGATGACTTCCTTCGTCGGCATCGTTCTGGTGGTGGTATTTTTCTGCACCTCGTCAGACTCCGGCTCGCTGGTGATCGACACCATCACCGCAGGTGGAAAAATCGATGCACCGATGGCGCAGCGGATCTTCTGGGCCGTCTTCGAGGGTCTGGTTGCGATTGCACTGCTACTCGGTGGCGGTCTTGCAGCGTTGCAAGCAGCAGCAGTATCAACCGGTCTACCTTTCGCGATTGTCCTCCTGCTTGGCTGCTACGCTCTGATTCGCGGTCTAATGTCGGAGCCACGCGGCGGAGTGTCCGGGGAATCCTGAAACTCCAACACTTGAGTCACTTCAGCTTGGATCTGAGGCACTTTGAACATGCCCCCGCACGAAGTGAATTCTGAATCCGCAATAAAGCAGGCGTGTCTTCTTCGCTAAATCGGTAAAGTTGCTACACAAAGCTCGTGGAAACCTCGCCAAGCCCCTGATCGAAGCGGCAGGTGAATTCGTCGCCCGGTTCGACGGGCAGGACGCGCACGAAGGAGCCTGTGAGGATCGTGTCGCCTGGTTCGAAGGACGTGCCGAATTCTCCGAGCTTGTTTGCGAGCCATGCAACAGCCGTCACAGGGTTGCCGAGGACGGCGGAGGCCTCACCTTCGAGTTCCTTCACGCCATTCTTGTAGATGGCGCCATTCACGCGGCGAATGTCGATCTGGTCGAGACGGCGCGGATTGGCGCCGAGCACGACAGCGCCGCAGAAGGCGAGATCGGCTATGTTGTCGATCACGCTGAGGCCCGGTCCGCGTTCGACGCGGAAGTCAACGATTTCGATGGCGGGGAGAACAAAGTCCGTCGCGCGAATTACATCGACAGGCAGTACGCCGGGGCCTCTGAGCGGCTCTTTCATCACGAAGGCAATTTCCATTTCGATCATGGGCGCGAAGAAGCGCGACATCGGAATGGGTGTTGCTTCGGGCACGAAGAAATTATCGGTGATGGCACTGAAGTCCGGTTCTGTCGTGCCGGAAAATTCCTGCATCGCCTTTGAGGTAAGGCCAACCTTGTAGCCCTTGACCTTCGAGCCGGCCGCCACCTTGCGGGCGATGAAAGCCTGCTGGATGCGGTAGGCATCCTCCACCTCGATGCCGGGCCACGTCTTTGAGGGAAGCGGCAGGGGCTTTCTGGTCTCATAGGTGTCGAAGAACGCATCAACAATCCGGTCGCGCGTGGCTTGGTCGAGCATGTCAGTTCTCTTTCTTTCCAGCAGCTTTCACCGCCTCCAGATCGGCACGGGCGGCCATGGAAAGGGCGTTGATGTCGGTTGTGGTAGAAACCATCTGAAAGCCCTGCTCTATGCGAAGGGGCGCTACCTTCGCGTTCGACAGAACGGCAGTTGCTATATTGTTGGCGCGGGCAGCAGCCGAAACTCTCGCAATCGCTTCATCAAAGGCGGGCTTGCCGTCATTGTCACCCGGCGGCAGGCCGAGTGCGATCGAAAGATCGAAGGGGCCGACAAACAGGGCGTCCACGCCCGGCACCGCGGCAATCTCTTCGACATTCGCAAGTGCCTCGGGCGTTTCGATCATTGGCACAACGGCGACGCGATCATTCGCTTCCATGAAATATCCCGTCCCGTCGCGCATGCCCACGCGGACAGGGCCGAAACTGCGGCGGCCCTTGGGGGGATAGAGGCACGCTTCGACAGCACGCTTAGCGTCCTCCGCGGTCTGAATCATGGGGATGACAACGCCAAGCGCGCCCGCATCAAGCGCGCGGCCAATGATGCCGGGATCGTTCCACGGCACACGCAGGACGGGCAGGGCGGGGGTCAGGTCAATGGCGCGGATCATGTTGAGGGCCGTCTCGTAATCCATGCAGCCATGCTGCATGTCAACGAGCACCCAGTCGAAGCCCGCGCGACCGAGTGCTTCTGCCGTCAGAGCTTCAGGGATCATGCACCAGGCACCGAGGGTGACTTCGCCCTTTGCCCAGCGCTGCTTGAGTGATGTCGTCATCGTGATCCCCCCTCATAACTCCGGTTCTCCGCCGCCGGAAGTAAAATGAGTGTCATCATAAATGATGAAAGTCAATAAAAGGGGGTGCTCGATCAGGCTTTTTCGCCGTCCGCTGCTTTCAGGCGCTTCTTCCCGGCGGGTTTGCCTGTTCGCAATCCTTCGATCACGAGAGAAAGTTTCATGCGCAGCCCTTTCACAAAGGCCTGCTTTGACGTGTGGCCATTGAGCCAGCCGATAAGGCCCAGATAGTAGATGCCGAAGAAGATTTCCCCGAAAAGGGTGAGATCAATGTCGGACCTGATCTCCTTTCGCCTTGCAGCATCGAGAACGATGTTGCTGATGCCGCGATAGATGATGCGCATCAAGGCCTGCACATCCTTGCCGCGCTCCGCATATGACAGGATGGTGATTTCACGAATGAGCGCGCGTGCCAGCGGCAGGTCGCGGTTGTGATAGGCAATCATCGCCCCGAAAACCTGCATGAGCTGGTCGATAAGCGGGGTATCGGGTGAAACCTTCTGGATCGCTGCCTGCGATGTCTGGATCATCTCGTCCTTGAAGACGAGGATGAGCAGGTCTTCCTTGCTTTTGGCATAGAGGAAGAGGGTCCCCGTACCGATATCGGCGCGGTCAGCGATTTCCTGGGTCGTGGTTTCCGCAAAGCCTTTCGCGGCGAAAAGGTCCCGCGCCGCATTGAGAATGCGGTCAAGTTTCTCCTGCTTGTTGCGTTCACGCCGGCCAAGGGGAGGAGCTTTGCCTGCCTTTCCCTTCGTAGACCGTCTTATCACCTCTTCACCCACGCCGAACCTCATCTTCGATAAACGCAAGAAATTCTGATTTGCCAACAACTTGGCGGATGAGAGGGCATTGTCAATCACTCCGTTTGCCTCCCGCCGCGCGGTTTTTCTTGACAGTAAATTTAAAAATGACTGTAGTCATAAATGAAAAGAATCATAAACGGCCGTATTTGAGGAAGCGGCCGGGCTTGCAACAGGAGGAACTGCCAGATGGCTGCACGGACGGGAGAAGAGTTTCTGAAGGGGCTGAGGGGAAAGAGAGAAATCTGGCTCGGCTCCGAAAAGGTCACGGATATTGTCGATCACCCGGCCTTTGCAGGAGCGGCGCGCGGTCTCGCCGGTCTTTTTGATCTGCAGCATCAGTATGCCGATGACTGCCTGATGCCGGACCCTGAAACGGGTGAGCCGATCAATGTGAGCCACATGATCCCGCGATCGAAGGAAGATCTTCTTCGGCGCCATAAGGCGTTGCAGCGCCATGCCGAATACACTGTCGGCGTGATGGGGCGTTCACCGGACTATATGAACGTGACCTATGCGGGGTTTGCCGGGCGTGCCGATGAATGGGGTGCGAATGGCAATGAGCAAGGGGCGGAGAACCTTGTCAATTACCAGAAGTATCTGCGCCGCAACGACATTTCGCTGACGCATACGATTATCCATCCGACAATCGACAAGGCGGGCGGGGATTTTGTCGGGGCGCCCAATGAAGTGCCGCTGCACAAGGTCGATGAAACGGAACATGGCATCATCGTGCGTGGTGCCCGTGTGCTGGCGACACTCGCGCCTTTTGCAGACGAACTGGCTGTTTATCCGGCGCATCCCGTGCGGCCTGATGCGGATGACTATGCCCTCGCGTTCTGCATTCCGATGGATACGCCGGGCCTGAAGTTCATCTGCCGGGACAGTTGCTCCGGCTCGCTCAATGTTCAGGATCACCCGCTCTCCTCACGCTTCGATGAGCAGGATGCCTTCGTGATCTTCGACGATGTAGAAGTGCCCTATGACCGTATCCACATCAATTGCAATACGGCGGTTTACAATCAGGTCATGTCCACGGGCTGGTTCCCCAATGTCATGCAACAGACCATGATCCGGGCGCAAACCAAGCTTGAATTTGCATGGGGAATTGCGACACGCATGACGGAAGCTGTTGGGGGCATGCAGCCGCCTTCCGTTCAGATGCTTGGAGAGCTTTGGAGCTATGGCGAGTTTGCGCGCTCCTGCATTCAGGCAGCGGAAGAAAATGCCCATGAGTTCGGCAATGGTGTCTGGTTTCCGCAGGGCGCGCCGCTCTCGGCACTGAAGTCTCTTTTGCCGACATGGTTCCCGCGTGTGAACGAG
>NZ_JBATWS010000138.1:0-3297 GCF_049672805.1 Parvibaculum sp. | reverse complement strand
GAGCCCGGCTCCGATCACGATGGCATCGTGACGCTTCATGCGTCCCCACTCCACACACATCTGCCAGAGATTCCTGTTGAGGGATTCCCGACAGCTTCCCTACCTGAAGCGTATCGTAATGACACGCTTCATGGGCCACTCGTCGCCGCTTCGCCGAAAGCAGCATCGAGCATTAACCATGATTGTCCGGGGATTGCCTTGCTTTCAGCGTGTTTTCGCTGAACAGGGTTAACGCGGCCTGCCCCGGCCGGCAGAAGCAAGGCTGCAAATAATCAGCCAGCCGCCGCGGCCGTGACGATGGAATCAAAAGCCTCGCGTACCTGTCTCTGGCTTTCGATGAGGTCTGCTTCGAGTGTGGAAAAATCGGGCACATCGCCCGCCCGCGCGAGCCGCATGGTGAGGCCGCGGGCGGCATCTGTCGGATCGAACACGCCTTCCACGCAGACACGGATCACCTGCGTCAGATTATGGTTGAGGCTGATCGCATGGATGAGCATGTCTGCCGTCTCGCTCGGCAGTACGCCCGCCTCCGCAATACGAAGCAGCGCCGTGCGCGTATGGGGATGGCGGATTTCGGGATGGCTGCTCGCATGGACGAGTTGCAGATACTGGCAGATGAACTCGATATCCACGAGTCCGCCGCGCACATGCTTCAGCTCCCATGGATTGTTGCTTTCCCGCTCCCTTGCAAGGCGAGCGCGCATATCGGCAACATCAGCAGCAATCTTCGCCCTGTCGCGCAGGCGAAGGATCGTCCTTGCGATGGCGTCTTCCACATCGGCCTTCAGATCATCCGGCCCGCAGATCACGCGCGCGCGTGTCAGCGCCATATGCTCCCATGTCCAGGCTTCGCTTTCCTGATAGGCGACGAAACTGTCAAAGGCTGTTGCAATCGGCCCCGCATTGCCTGAAGGCCGAAGTCGCATATCCACTTCGTAGAGCTTGCCCTCTGCCGTCGGTGCGGTCAGCGCGTTGATGAGCTGCTGGCAGACGCGCGCATAATATTGCGAGGCATAAAGCGGGCGCTCGCCATCTGACTGCGCTTCCGCATCCGGCACATCATAGATGACGATGAGATCGAGATCGGAGCTTGCGCTCATTTCCTCGCTGCCGAGTTTTCCCATCGCGACAACGCAGAAGCGCCCACCCGGCATGTGGCCGTGCTTTTCTGCCACCTTGGCGAGAGCTGCCGGCGCCAGGGCGGAAACAAGCTCCGATGCCAGCGCCGCATAGGCGGGGCCCGCCTCTTCTGCATCCGCGCTGCCGGAAAGCACACGCACGCCAAGCCGGAAGCGATATTCACGCGCCCAGACGCGCGCGAAATCCAGAATGTCCTGATAGTCCTCCGCATGGGCGAGTACATCCATCAGGCTGCGATGAAGTTCCTCCCTGCCCGGCAAAACCTTGAAAAAATCAGGATCGACAACTGCTTCCAGCACGCGCGGATTTTGGCTGAGGTAAGAAGCAAGGCGCGGCGCCGTCCCGCAAATGCCCGCAAGCAGGTCGAGCAGATGCGGGTTTGAATAGAGCATCGAGAAAAGCTGCACACCGGCAGGAAGCCCCGTCAGGAAACGGTCGAAACGGTCAAAGGCCGTGTCGGGATTTGCCGTGCGCGACAATGCGCGCAAAAGGGTGGGCATCAGGCTTGTCAGCAATTCGCGCGAGCGTGTTGCGCGCGTTGCGGGAAAACGGCCCGTATGCCAGCCACGTATCGTTTCCGACATTTCGGAGACCCGCGTGAAGCCAAGGCTGCGCAGCGTTTCCAGCGTTTCCGGGTCATCTTCCGTGCCCGTAAAGACGAGGCTTCCACCTTCTTCGGCGAGGGGCGGTGCCGTTTCGAAAAGCTTTGCATAGTGATCGCGCACCCGCTCAAGACGGAGCGTCAGGGCTTCGGAGAAGCTCGCGCGATCCGGGAAGCCCATGAAGCAGGCAACACGGTCGAGATCGGCTTCGGCCGTGGGAAGCGAATGTGTCTGTTCATCATCGATCATCTGTAGTCGATGTTCGAGCGTACGCAGAAAGCGGTAGGCTTCCTTCATCTCCGCAGCCGTTTCCGGCGCGATCCATTTCTTCTCCGCCAGTTCATCCAGCATGGGGCAGGTTTGTCGCCCGCGCAGATCATGGTCGCGGCCACCGGCGATGAGTTGCTGTGTCTGCACGAAAAACTCGATCTCGCGAATACCGCCGCGGCCGAGCTTGATGTTGTGCCCTGCAACCGCCACCACGCCATGCCCGCCAACGGCATGGATCTGCCGCTTCATCGAATGAATGTCGTCAATCGCAGCAAAGTCGAGATTCTTCCGCCACACATAGGGCGTCAGCACCTTGAGGAACCGCTCGCCCGCTGCGAGATCACCTGCCACGGGCCGCGCCTTGATGAAGGCGGCGCGCTCCCAGTTCTGGCCGCGGCTTTCGTAATAGACTTCTGCTGCGGGCAGCGACACGGCAACAGGCGTACCGCCGGGATCGGGGCGAAGCCGCAGATCGGTGCGGAAGACGTATCCATCCGCCGTGCGTTCCTGCAGCAATTTCACGAGGTCTTTGGTGAGGCGGACGAAGAAGGCGCCATCATCAAGCCCGTCTTTGAGCGGCAACTGTCCCGGCTCGAAAAAGACAACGAGATCAATGTCGCTCGAATAGTTGAGTTCGCACGAGCCATATTTTCCCATGCCCAGAATGACAAGGCCGGAGCCGTCCGGCGTCATCTCTTCCGGCGTACGCAGGATCTGTCCGCGCTTTGCCGCCTGCCGCATCAGCCAGGAGATCGCCGTATCAACCGCGCCGTCGGCGAAGTCCGTCAGCGCCCCTGTTACCCGTTCAAGTGCCCAGGTAGCCGTTATGTCGGCAAGGGCGATGAGCAATGCTGCTTCCGATTTCGCAAGCCTGAGCGCCGACATGACTTCATCCTGCGTCTCAAGCGTGCGGATGGCCGCAAGCCGCGCGAGGAGATCGGCCATTGTCTCTTCGGGCGCACGATCAAGCAGGCGCGGCAACCAGTCGGGATGCCGCCGGACGATACGCCCGAGAAAAGGCGAATTGCCGAGAACCGAGGCGAGAAGCTTTCGAGCGAACACATCGGCGAGAAGTGTCCGAAGTGCCGGATCATCCGTCTGCGCGGCGGCGGCGTCGAGGTCTTCCAGATCGCTGGCGGCGCGCGCCGCATCATAGGGTGCTGGCGCATGGGCCGCTCGCTCGCGCAGTCTCACCTTTTCGCTATCCGGCACTCTTTCCGTTCTCCCTCACCGCCCCGAAACCGGAAGCAACAATGTGACGCGCAGGCCCGGCTCTGCATCATCC
>NZ_JBATWS010000137.1:0-18185 GCF_049672805.1 Parvibaculum sp. | reverse complement strand
ATCAAGGGCTTCAAGGGTCTCTGCAACGGCGATTACGACCATCTTCCGGAAGCCGCCTTCTACATGGTCGGCACCATCGAAGATGCGATCGCGAAGGCCGAGCGTCTCGCCAAGGAAGCGGCGTAAGACTTCGACCGGAAGGGTAAGCGGATGGCTGAGAAGCTGAGTTTCGATCTGGTGTCGCCCGAGCGGCTCCTCCTTTCGGAGGCGGTCGATCTGGTGACGGTGCCGGGCGCCGAAGGCGATATGGGCATCATGGGCGGCCATGCGCCGGTCATGACCACGCTGCGGCCCGGTGTTGTCGGTGTGCAGGTCGAAGGGCAGGCGGAGCGGCGCTTCTTCGTGCGCGGCGGTTTTGCGGAAGTGACGCCCGAGGGCCTCACCATCCTTGCAGAGTACACCGTGCCGCTGGATGAGCTGGATTCCGCGGCACTCGAGCGCGAAATCGCCGATGCCGAAGAAGATCTGGCCGATGCCAAGACCGACGAACGCCGTCAGGTTGCGCAGGAAAAGCTCGACCATCTGAAGGCGCTGCGCGAAGCGGTCTGACGCTGATCTGGCACAAAAAACATAAAGGGCGGCTCCGGAAGCGGATGCCGCCCTTTTCTGTTTTGGGGTGGTTATGTGCGCCATCACGCCACGCTTATTCCCGCCCGATTTCCCGATTATATTGGTATTGTGACAGCATTCTCTGACAGAGCGGAATGAGCGCATGAGCCGTCCCACCCATCGCCCCGGCCGCCACTGGACGCTTGATGACATCAGGTGGCAGGACTTCGACCCGTCCAAGGTTGATGCGGATATTCTGCGCGCCGTGAAGGCGGCCGCGATGGTGGAGTTCAACGCGCCCGACTATGTCACCTATCTCTGCAATGTCTTTGCCGACCGCCCGGATGTGAAGGAAGCCATCCATCAATGGGGCGATGAAGAGGTGCAGCACGGCCAGGCGCTGGCGCGCTGGGCGGAACTGGCTGATCCCGATTTCAATTTCGAGGCGGCGTTCCAGCGTTTCCGGGAAAGCTATTCCATTCCGACTGATGCGATTGAAAGCGTGCGCGGCAGCCGGGGCGGCGAACTGATTGCGCGCTGTGTGGTGGAGAGCGGGACATCTTCCTATTACACCGCCATCAAGGATGCGACGGACGAGCCCGTGCTGAAGCAGATTGCGAGCAATATCGCGGCAGACGAGTTCCGGCACTACAAGCTCTTCTATGACCAGTTCAATGATCTCGGAGAAACGCCGCCCTCGCTCCTTGATCGTATCCGCGTGGCGGTGGGCCGCGTGTCGGAGGCGGATGATGACGAGCTTGCCTGCGCGTATTACGCGGCCAATACGCCCGCCGATGGCAGCGTCAAATATGAGCGCGTGCGCTTCGCCAAGGCCTATGAGAAGCGCGCGCTTGGCCTTTATCGCCGCCAGCATGTCGATCGGCTGATTTCCATGGTGGGCAAGGCGGCCGGGTTGAAGCCGCATGGGCTTCTGATGCGCATGGTTTCGGCGCTTGGCTGGCGCTACTGGCGCTTCCGCAACTGGCGCCTGTCGCGAGCCGGTGTCTGACCCTCGCCGAAAGCAACGCCAATCGACAAACCAACCCGCTCCGGTATGACCTGAGTAAATCGGGCTATGACGATGGGGGCAGCACGGTCAATCCGGCTGCTGATGATCTCTCAGGAAGCGGGCTGGGCAATCCTCACGCTGCTCAAGCGATCCTTCATGTAGAGAAGGGCGGGACCGTCACCGGCGCCTGCCGCGTCAGCGAGTGCGGGGGCTGTTTTCGCGGGTGTCACGCCCAGCACGTCACCGCGCGCTGCCCTGTCACCCCGCGCGACATGCACTTCGCCAAGACCTGCGAGCGTGATCCGCGCACCCTCATTCGTCTCGATAATGACGATTCCACGATAGCCCTTGAAGCGATCCGCATAGAGAACAATACCTGAAACGGGGCTTTCAATCCGGCAATGAGGTTGCAAGGGGATCATGCCTTCTGCCGCGTTGTCGAGGTCAGTGCAGCGCATTTCCTTGATGTTGTCGGCTTTCTTCACGGGCGCGTGCGCAGCTTCCGGTTGTGATGGCGTGGGGTGCGTGATGGCTGTGAGGTTTGCCAGATCGTCGCAAAAGGCTGCATAAACGTCACCTTCTTGGCTGTCACCGACACCGCTCAGGCAGTCATAAAGGTCCGCGCGGGCAAGGAAAGGCGGGCGCTCAAGCGGAAGGGGAACGGGCGTGCGTGCCACCAGCGCGTAGGCATTCGCCGCCAGCGCGTCAGTAAAACCTCGGGTTTCCCTATTGATGAGCGTGGTCGCGCCAACAAACAGCAGAAGGACGATCACGATGCGGCTCCAGAAGGACATGTGTCCCCTCCAGTGCGGCGTTCCATTTTTCGAAACCCGCTTGCGTACCCCGCAGACAACATAAATGCATGAAACGGGTTTTGGTGCCACTGTCTTCGAAACGTTACAAAACGGTACAGTTATGACACTTCCATAATTACAGACTTGAGCTATATGTTTGCCTGGAGCTGATCGGGGTACGGCGAAAGACAGGTGCTAGAATGCCGTTTTCAGCGACGCGGGATACAGAGAATTACTGGCGGACCCGTTACGGGCTCCCGCCGGAAGCAGACAATGACAAGACACTGACAGACCGCGTTCTCGGAGAGCAGATATTCTCCGAAAAAGTATTGCGGGATGTCATTCCGCAAACAGTCTCGCGGCGGAAGAAGCCTCTTTTCCTGAATGTTTTTCCATCACCACGTCGCTGGAGCCGCAGGCTCTGGGTGATGCTTCCGGTTGCCGGTGTTGCGGGTGTCGCGCTTGTGACATTGCTGCCTGCGGGACAGACGGTCACGCCGTCCCAGCCCGTGCGTGTTGAACTCGTGAATGGTCCGGCGCCTGCACAGAATGTTGACGCCGCTTTGCAGCGCTTTCTTGCCGAACATGAAGCAAGCCTCGTTGCGTTGCGCGGCTATCTGCTCACGCGGGGAGAAGGTTTCCGTACGGAATGGTTGGAATCGACGGCGCGTCTGCAAGCGGCGATGATGGCGCTTGAAGCTCATTCAGACAACTGGACGGACGGGCAGCAGCTTGTCGAACTGGTGGAAGCAAAGCGCATTCTCGCCGAATTGCTGAAAGAGACACGCGCTGTTGCGGCCATCGCCGGAACGGTGAACCGCTATCCAGGTCAGCAGCTTTTCCTTGAGGACATTCAGCCGGCCCTTGCCGAAGCGCAGACGCTTTGTGCGGATGTGCTGAATGCGATGCTCGCGATTTCATCGCCGGAAAGTGTCGGCCCCGTCGGACCTTTCGCAGCCTTTCGTGGCGACATGGAAGCCCTGCGTGAAGAAGCCGCGCGTTATGTCATGGCGCCGGTCACGGCCGAACATGCGCCGGTTACTGCGAGTACGGAGAGTTTTGAAAAGCGCCGGGCAATGCTTGCAGCCGTGCGCGATGAAGCGCCCGTTGAAACACGCCCGAAGATTGACCGGCTCATCGTGCTTATGGATTACACGCAGGAAAAGCTGAACCGCATCTTTGCGTTGCGGGCGGGCGAGCGGTGGGATTATGCGGATTTTGCGTTCCGCACCCGCGTTGCGCCTCTGGCGGAGCGTCTGACAAATATCGCGGCGCGGTGGAATCGCTCCGGCGTCTGATCAGTCGCGGGGGCGTGCAAGCGGTCCGAGTTCCCGAATGAGCTGCTCATAGACAGCGCGCTTGAAGGGAACGATGAGGTCCACAAGCTTGTTCACCGGCACCCAGGCCCACTCGCTGAATTCCTGATGGTCGTCGGCAGCGATATCGATATCGCTATCCTCGCCCGTGAAGCGCATGGCGAACCATTTCTGTTTCTGCCCGCGATATTTTCCCTTGAGCGCGATGCCGATGAGATGCGGCGGCAGATCATAGGTGAGCCAGCCCGCCGTCTCGCCGATGATGCGTGCCTTGTCCGTGCCCGCTTCTTCTTTCAGTTCGCGCAAGGCGGCAGTTGCCGGATCCTCGCCTTCGTCAATGCCGCCCTGTGGCATCTGCCATGTGAGCGTGGTGCCGGTCAGTTCCTGCGCGCCGCCATCGCCTGATATGCGATTGCCCGCCCAGACAAGCCCTTCGCGATTGATGAGCATGATGCCGACACAGGGACGATAGGGCAGGGTTTCGGTGTTGGGGGGCGTCACGCTTTTCTCGTTTTCCGTCATGGTCGTCATTCCCCGGCAATGGCTGTCACGGGCACAAGCACATAGCCATCCTGCGCGAGCGACTGTGCCCATTCGGCCAGCGCATCAACCGTCACCGGAAAGCCTGATGCGATGCCGATGGCGCTGCCCGTTTCAAGTGAGACCTTTTCCAGCGTATCGAGTGCGGTTGCAATCACTTCCGGGTTCTGGACAGGATCGACAATGCGTGTGGCGAGCGCGGTCGGCATGCCGACATCGCGAGCAAGCGTGGGCGCGAGGCTCCGCGCCGATGCACCATTATCGACATAGAGAAGCCCGCGCGAAGACAGAGATGAAAGAACGGGCTTGAGTGCAGAGGCAGAGGCGGTGAAGCGGGCGCCCTGATAGTTCATCACACCGACATAGCCGGTGAAGCGGCTCATCAGCCAGTTGAGGCGCGTGAGATTCTCGGATGCGTTGACGCTTGTGAGCAGCGTATGCGGCCCGGGATCATTCTGCGGATAGCCGAAAGGCTCCATCGGCAGTTCAAGCAGAACCTCGTGGCCTGCCTCGCGCGCCTTGTCGATCCATTCCTGAAGCCGCGCGCCATAGGGGGCGAAGGAAAGCGTCACCTCCGGCGGCAGCACCTTGATTGCGTGAGCGGTCGCGCTTTCGCTGATACCCATGCCGCTTACCACAAGCGCAATGCGGCGATCGGTTTGTGTGCCGGGCGGCAGGGGCCGCGCATAGACCTGCCAGGGCTTGCGGCCATCCCGCGCGATCTTTGGCAGCGGGCCGTCTTTTGACTGTTCGACAAGGGCGGGGTCGGGGGCCGGCGCAAGTGTGACGGGTGTGGCCCGCGCGGCTTCTGCCGCATCATTCACGGTCTCTGCGCCGACAATCCGCACTTCGCCTGCGATGCTTTCCTCGGGCGGCATTTCGAGGCTCCGTGCCGCATCAAGCAGGGCCTGTTCTTCCGCGCTGAGATCATCTACGTCGGGAACGGGCGGGGTGGCTTCTTCTGCGGGATCGGGTGTTTCTTCAACGGGCAGTTCCGGCGCTTCCTGTTCCGCGAGTGCAAGGCGGATGACGGGTTCGCCCGCATCCCTGCTGTCGGAAAGAGCGAGCCAGGCGAGTGTTCCGCCATAGCTAAGCGCGACAAGGGCGGCGATGACAGCGAGCAGGCGGCCACTGCGGGGCATGCCTGTCATCTCCGGTTCCTGCCTCGGTGCCGGTGCTTTCCCGGTACCGTTCGCCGCCATTTTCGCCACCATGCGCTAATCGTTCCGGCAGGCCGCGCGGCTCAATTCGCCATTGCGCTGGAAGTCCGCCCGCCAAGGAAGGCCGCATCCTGCTTGACGCCATTCAGCAGGTCGATTGCGTAGAGGAGCTGTTTGTCTTCCTTCTTGTCGGAAGGGACGAAATTGTCGGAACCCGCCATCTCGTCACCATCATCGGCAGAAAGGTGGCCGGGCAGTGAGCTTTCGCCAATGCCGGAGGGGCGCTTCTTGTCTTCGGGCGGCGTCTGCGTGACCACGATATCGGGATCGATACCCTTGGCCTGAATGGAGCGGCCGGACGGCGTGTAGTAGCGCGCCGTTGTGAGGCGCAGCGCGCCGTCAGAGCCGAGCGGAATGATGGTCTGCACCGAGCCCTTGCCGAAAGAGCGCGTGCCGAGAATGGTCGCACGGCGGTGATCCTGCAGGGCACCGGCGACGATTTCAGAGGCGCTTGCCGAACCGCCATTGAGCAGCACGATGATCGGCTTGCCATTCGTCACATCGCCGCGCCGCGCATTGTAGCGCTGCGTGTCGTCGGCGTGCCGCCCGCGTGTCGAGACGATCTCGCCGCCATCCATGAACTCATCGCTGACGGCTATGGCCTGATCGAGAAGGCCGCCCGGATTGTTGCGCAGGTCAAGGATGAAGCCGCGCAGCTTTGACGGGCCGATCTGCCTCGTCAGGTTGGTAACGGCTTCGTCGAGCAGGTCCGAGGTCTGTTCGTTGAAAGAGGTGATGCGGATATAGCCGATATCGCCCTCGCGTTCATACCGCACCGATTTGATGGTGATGATGGCGCGGGTGAGCTTCACCTCGAAAGGCTCGTCAACGCCCTTGCGGACAACGGTGAGCGTGATGCTGGAATTGGCCGGCCCGCGCATCTTGTCCACCGCATCGGACAGCGTCATGCCGAGGATCTGTGTGCCGTCGATATGGGTGATGTAGTCGTTCGGGCGCAGCCCTGCGCGGCTTGCAGGCGTGTCGTCGATTGGCGTCACCACCTTGACCACGCCATTCTCCATCGTGACCTCGATGCCGAGGCCACCAAACTCGCCGCGCGTCTGCACCTGCATGTCGCGGAAGGTCTTGGGCGTCATGTAGCTCGAATGAGGGTCGAGCGATGTCAGCATGCCGTTGATGGCATTCTCGACGAGTTTGGCGTCATCCGTCGGTTCAACATAATCGGCGCGCACACGCTCGAACACATCGCCGAACAGGTTGAGCTGTCGGTAGGTGTTGGAGTCATTCGCAAAGGCCGAGCCGTTCCACGCCGTCGGGTTCAGCCCCGACATGACGGCAACGGAGAGAAGCGTTCCGGCTGCGAAGCCAGCAAGGACGGACTTTTTCATTTAACCACGTGCCTTTTCGTCACTCATCAACAGCCAGGGGCGAGGGTCGAGCGGATTGCCTTCCTTGCGGAACTCAATGTAAAGCCGCGGGCCCGTGCCCAACTTGTCCGTATTTCCTCGTGCAGCCAGATCATCACGGGCAGGAGAGGCACCCATCATGCCGATCGGTTCACCGGCAAGAACATTCTGGCCAACGGTGCCATCGATCCTTTTCATGCCTGCGAGAAGGATATGGTATCCTTCTCCCACCGATATTATCAAGAGTTGCCCATAGTGGCGGAACGGTC
The DNA here is from genome assembly GCF_049672805.1 of Parvibaculum sp. Classification (GTDB taxonomy): domain Bacteria; phylum Pseudomonadota; class Alphaproteobacteria; order Parvibaculales; family Parvibaculaceae; genus Parvibaculum. The sequence continues at coordinate 11,121 of NZ_JBATWS010000137.1, read as the reverse complement.
CCGCATAGGAGATTCTCCCGTCAAATGGGGCAACAATTTGCGCATCGGGCCGGGTTGATATGGTTATTCCCTGACTTTTCACGCCGCTTTCATCAACCGCGCCAAAATTGCGGATTACCATGCCGGAAACAGGCGGGCGAATGAGGCCTTTGGCCTCCGAGAAACGGCGCGAGGAGGGCAGGGCCGGCGGGTTCGCGGGCGGGCGCAGCATGGCGGTTTCGCGTTCGCCGTTGCTTTCGCTCGCGGGTGGCGTGCGGGCGGGTTCGGACTTGCGTACAGATTCAGGTTCCGGCCGGGGCTCGGGGCGGGCGGTCGGCAGCCGCGAGGCGGCAGCGCTTTCGAGTTTCGCGATCAGGTCGGAAAGGTCCGTTGCCTGACGGGAAAGCGCCTCGGCGCGGGCCTGCTCGCTCTGCGCTTCCCTGGTAAGCCTTTGCTGGAGCGCAAGCTGACGGTCGAGAAGCGTCTGGAGTTCTGCCTGCTCAGCCTCAAGCGAGGTTCTGGCGGCGGTCAGCGTTTCGCGCTCCTCAAGAATGTCGGCGCGGAGCGCGGCAAGCTGTTCCAGCCGGTCGCGCAGGTCGCGCGCATCTTCCTGTAGCTCCGGCACAATGGCACCGAGCAGCAGGGCGGAGCGGATGGAGGCGAGCGCATCATCGGGCCGCACGGCAAGAGCGGGGGGCGGGTGCCGGTCGAGACGAGACAGGGCGGCCAGAAGATCCGCCATTTCATCCCGCCGCTTTTCAAGCTGGGCCGTCAGCACGGCTTCAGCCGCCGTCAGACCTTGCAGCCTGTCTTCGGAAAGCGAGACATCCGCCTCATGGCTCTGCACCTTCGCGGCGGTGGCGATCAGCTTGCGGCGGATTTCTTCTGCCTCGCTGCGGGCGGCTGCGGCTTTCGCTTCCAGTTCCTGCTGGCGCTCGCGCGTCGTGCCGATTTCCTTCTGAAGCGTGTCGAGGTCGCCCGGCTCCATTGTTTCCGCGCGGACATCTGGCAGGCCGCCGGAGAAAAAGCCCAGCAGGGCGGCGAGGGCGATGGCCCTTATGAGGTTTCGATCAGGCACCGACCGGGTCTGGCTGCTCTGTGGTGGCAAGAAGCGATCTTCCGCTCATCTCGGCGGGCGCGCTCACGCCGCATAGTTCAAGCACGGTGGGCGCGACATCTGCCAGGGTGCCCGACGAGAGAGGCCCGCGTGCCGAAGAGGCTCCGCGCCCGCCCATCATGATGAAGGGGACGGGCGCCTGTGTGGTGCGACGGCAGGCTGCACCGCTTTCAGGATCAACCATTCGCTCTGCCTTGCCATAGGTTCCGCAGAGAATGAGCATACCGCCTCGCTTGTCGATTTGCGCGGCAATCTTGCCGAGGCATTTGTCGATTGCCTCGATGGCGGCAATGGTCGCTTTCATATTGCCCGTGCGGCCGAGAATGGCCGCGTTGGGGAAGGCGACGGTCATCACATCATGCTCGCCATTCTTGATTGCGGCGAGAAGCTCATTGGTGAGGCTCGCCGAGGCGAGGTCGGGCTTGCGCTCGATCTGCGTAAGGGGAGGCGTGTCGGTGACAAGGATCGTCTCGCCCGGAAAAAGTGCGTTTGAGCCGCCGCGTGCGAAATTGGAAAGACCTGTCTCCACCACGCTTTCAAGCAGGGTGAGCTGACGAAGCCCGGCACTGGCAAGCGTGCCTGCAAGGCTTGAGCTGAAGGAGGTTGCCTCGAAAAGCGGGCTTGTTTTTGCGCCCAGCGGCTGCGTCAAACGGACGAGAGAATAGACACCGGCAAGAAGCGGGGCAGCCATCTTCAGCCCGGCCGTTTCAGGCGCAAGCAGCGTGGAAAGCAGTGGCTGGCCGTGATCGGGCTGGAGGTTGACGAAGAGTACCGCATCATCGGGCCTTATGCCGCGATAGGATGGGGCGACCGCAGGCGGAATGCGGTCATCATCAAGCCCCTTGCGGTAGCACTCATCGAGATAGGCGGTCGGATATTCCGTAGAAGGAGCATCTGCCTCAAGGATCGCGCGTGCGGTGCTCGCCGTAGCGGTGGCATCCGCGCCTTCATCAAAGCCATAGGCGCGGCCGAAGACGCTGCCAAGCTCGGCATGTTCGGCGCCTTCAATGTCTTCCAGAAATTCACGCAGATGGTCGATGCCGCCTTGCGAGGCCGTGTCCTTGCCATCCATGAGGGCATGGACCCAGACCTTCACGCCTTCATGGCTGAGCAGGGCGGCAAGCACGGCCATGTAATGCTGATGGCCTGCAATGCGCGAGGGCGTCACCATGCCGATGAGGTGCACCGCGCCGCCTAGCGGGCGCACACGGGTGATGAGTTCTCGAAGCAGCGGGTGATGCGCAATGCCGTCCGGCCCGTCGCCCGAGAAGGCACGGCCTATCCGTGTGACAGGCGCTTCAATCGGGCGGCCCGCACCAAGCGTTGTGTAGGCGGCCTGCATATGGCCCGGCTGGCCCGGCATGAGGCCGACCGCTTCGCCCGAGGCAGCAAGCTGCGTCCGCGGCCATGTTGCCGCGAGCCGGTCATAGATGGGGGTGCGCGCAAGAGCGAGCGCATTACCCTCACGTTCCCCGCGAAGGCCCCATCCGTCCAACATGGCGAGGACAAGAGGTCGGGCGCCGGTCATAGCAGTCATGATAATCTTGAGAATCCGCGAGCGTTCAGGCAGTACGAATCATGCCGCCCTGAGCGAACCGGAAACCTAGTGCAAGTGCTGCAAGGTGTCCACTTGAGGCCCGTCCGATCAGGCGCGGTGATAGGGGTGGCCCGAGAGTATGGTTACCGCGCGATAAAGTTGCTCTGTCAGCATCACGCGGGCAAGCATATGCGGCCATGTCATGGCGCCGAATGCCATGACATGCACGGCCTTTTCGCGCAGGGCAGGGTCGAGGCCGTTTGCTCCGCCAATCACGAAGGCGATGTCGCCAATGCCGCTGTCGCGCCAGGCGCCGAAGCGTTTTGCGAAGGCATCGCTCCCTTCCACCTTGCCCCGTTCATCCAGCGCGACAATGGTGGCCCCCCTGGCGGCGGCTGAAAGAAGCTCCGCCTCGCGCGTCATCAGCGCGGCCGCATCAAGCTTCTTCTTTTCTTCAACCTCTATGACGGGTGCTGCCGAAATGCCGATGGCGCGACCTGCGGCATCAAGGCGGGAGAGATAGTCATCAATGAGAGTTTTTTCCGGGCCGGGCTTCAGTCGCCCTACGGCACATATCCGGACACGCATATTTCCCCCTCCGGCAAGACCGGACACTTGAGCGGAGACGGGAAGAAGCGGGCAGGGTCTGAGGGAGCTATAGCCTCAGACCGCCAGCGGGTCAGCCGGAATATCGGCAGACCACATCTTCTCCAGCTTGTAAAAATCACGCACTTCGGGGCGGAAGATGTGAACGACCACATCGCCGCCATCGATCAGCACCCAGTCGGCCTGTTTCATGCCCTCGACCTGAGCCGTGCCGAAGCCTGCTTCTTTCAGGCGGCGCAGCAGATGGTCAGCCACGGCGCTGACATGGCGCGTGGATCGCCCGCTCGCGACCACCATATGATCGGCGATGGGTGTCTTTCCCTTCAGGTCGATGGAGATCACATTTTCGGCCTTGTCTTCTTCGAGGCTTGCGAGCACGAGCTCCAGCATTGAGGAAGACTGGCTGCGGGCCGCCTCACCCTCGGGAGAGGAAGCCGTTTCGGGAGAGCCGGCCTGTCTCGCGCCGGATCTCTTCTGGACCTTTAAGTCCGTCGATTGTCTGCTCAGGAATACGCTCCTTGGTTTGGCAAACGGTCGGTTGCACCACGCCGCAGGAAAACCCTGCTGCCCCATAAGGATAGGGGGCCAAGCACTTGAATTCAATGATGGCTTTCTCTCACGCCCGTGACAGATCAGCCTGCATCGCCCTTTGTGGCTTCGCGGCCCCAGCCTGATTTTTCGCGGATTTCGGTCGCAGAAAGCGGGGTTTCTGGGCCGGAGAGGAAAATCAGCGCGGGCGGCGTGGCAAGCGGCAGGCGCTTTGCCTCATCGGGCCTGAGAATGGCGTGGGCAAGCTCCTGCGCGGCGGGGGAGGTGAGCGCCTTTTCCGTATAGCCGGGGCGGGGATAGACGGCAATCGGCACCGTTTCCGCGATGGTGCGCCAGTTCCGCCATTGCGGGAATTGCAGCATGTTGTCGGCCCCCATCAGCCAGACGAAATGCACCTCCGGGTGCCTTCGGGTGAGGGCTGCCAGCGTGTCGGCCGTATAGCGCGTGCCGAGCCGCGTTTCGATGTCGCTGACGATGATGCGCGGATCGCGCGCCATTTCCCGCGCCGAGTTCAGCCGCTCGTCAAAGGATGCCATGCTTTCCTGCGGCTTCAGCGGATTGCCGGGGGAAACCATCCACCAGACGCAATCAAGCTCCATCGCTTCCAGGCACATCAGGCTGATATGCCTGTGCCCCTCATGCGCAGGGTTGAAGGAACCGCCGAGCAGGCCGACTTTCAATCCCGGTGTCAGCGTTTCCTCCGGCATGAAGCGTCAGGAAGGCCGTGTCTGGCCGCTGCCGCGCACCAGATACTTGAAGCTCGTAAGCTGCTCGACGCCCACCGGCCCGCGCGCGTGAAACTTGCCCGTGGCAATGCCGATTTCCGCGCCCATGCCGAACTCGCCGCCATCCGCAAATTGCGTGGAGGCGTTGTGCAGTACGATGGCACTGTCCACTTCATTGAGGAAGCGTTCGGCGGTCCTGGTATTGGCGGTCACAATGGAGTCGGTGTGATGCGAGCCATAGTTGCTGATATGGGCGATGGCCTCACCGACGCCTTTCACCACGCGCACGGAAATGATCGCGTCGAGATATTCGGTGCGCCAGTCTTCTTCCGTTGCGGGTTTGACGCGCGCATCGACCTTTTGCGTTGCTTCATCGCCGCGCACTTCGCAGCCGCCTTCAAGCAGCGCCTGAACGATGGGCGCGAGATGGGTTGAGGCGCAGGCCTCATCGACAAGCAATGTCTCTGCCGCGCCGCAAATGCCGGTGCGGCGCAGTTTTGCATTCACCACCACATCGCGCGCCATGGCGAGATCGGCCTCGCCATCGACATAGACATGGCAGATGCCTTCGAGATGCGCGAAGACGGGCACTCGCGCTTCTTCCTGTACGCGCGCCACCAGGCTCTTGCCGCCACGGGGCACGATGACATCGAGATTGCCGCCAAGGCCGCGCAGCATTTCGCCCACGGCACCGCGATCCGTTACAGGCACGAGCTGGATGGAGGCTTCAGGCAGGTTCGAGGCGAGAATGCCTTCGACGAGCGACTGATGGATCGCCTTGTTGGAGCGCGAGGCTTCCGAGCCGCCGCGCAGCACGGCCGCATTGCCAGCTTTCAGGCAAAGCGCGCCCGCATCTGCCGTCACATTAGGGCGGCTTTCATAGATGATGCCGATCACGCCGAGCGGTACGCGCACACGCTCGATGTGAAGACCGTTCGGACGGTCCCATTCGGTGATCTTTGATCCGACGGGATCGGGCAGGGCGGCAACCTCTTCGATGGCCTTTGCAATCGCCTCGACGCGCTTCGTATCAAGTGTGAGCCGGTCGATCATGGCCGGGGTGAGACCGTTCTTTCTTGCATCCGCCACGTCCAGTTCGTTCGCGGCGAGAATGTCATCCACATTGGCGCGCACACACATGGCAGCGGCAAGAAGGGCGGCGTCCTTCTGCTTGGTCGAGGCATTGGCAAGCGTGGTGGCGGCCTTGCGTGCTTTCACGCCGATCTCGCGCATGATGGCGGCGACATCGTTCCGTTCGGCATTCAGTTCCACGATACTCACGGGGTTCACCCTGTCCTTGTTCGAATGGTCCGAGGGAGCCGCATGAGTATTTCAGGCGGCGGAAGCGGTTTCAATGCCGCCCGGTTTCCACATATGGGGCCGGGCGAGCGCTGTTTCACGGCTTTTTCAGCACAAGATCGTCGCGATGGATCATTTCCGCGCGGCCGGAATAGCCAAGCAATTGCTCGATTTCGCGGCTCGAATGACCCTTGATGATGCGGGCATCATGGCTGTCATAGGCGCTGAGGCCGCGGCCAATCTCATGGCCGTGCATGTCACGCACGGTAATGGCGTCGCCCCGGCTGAACTCGCCCTGCACATCGGTTATACCGGCAGGCAGCAGGCTGCGGCCCTGAAGCAGCGCCTTTACCGCCCCGTCATCAATGCAGATCGTGCCGAGGCTTTTCAGCGAACCGGAGATCCAGCGCTTGCGCGCGGCAATGGGTGTGGAGGGTGCGTTGAACCAGGTGCAGCGCGCGCCTTCTTCAATGGCTTTCAGCGGATTGAGGCCACGGCCATTGGCAATGGCCATGCGAGCACCGCCTTCTGTGGCGATGCGGGCGGCGGCAATCTTTGTTTTCATGCCGCCGCGCGAATAGATGCTCGCGGCATCGCCTGCCATTGCTTCGATTTCGGGCGTGATCTCGGCGACTTCGGGCAGATGTTCCGCGCCGGGCAGATGGGGCGGGGCGGTGTAGAGCCCGTCCACATCGGAAAGCAGCACGAGGCAATCAGCCGACACCATGCTCGCCACGCGCGCAGCGAGGCGGTCATTGTCGCCATAGCGGATTTCGCTCGTCGCCACCGTGTCATTCTCGTTGATGACGGGCACGGCACCGAGCTTCAGCAATGTCTGGATGGTGGAGCGCGCATTGAGGTAGCGGCGGCGCTCTTCCGTGTCTTCAAGCGTCAGCAGGATCTGCGCGCAGGAAATGCCGAAAGAGGAGAGGTTCTCCTGAAAGGCATGGGCGAGGCCGATCTGACCGACAGCGGCGGCGGCCTGGCTTTCCTCAAGCTTCAGCTTGCCGACGGGCAGCTTCAGCGCGCGGCGGCCGAGCGAGATCGCACCGGAGGATACGATCAGCATTTCCTGCCCGCGGGCGCGCATCCGCGCCACATCCTCCACCAGCGCATGAAGCCAGGCGCGATTGAGCTTTCCGGTTTCGCTGTCTGTCAGCAGGGCGGAGCCGATTTTCACGACGACGCGCTGCGCCTTCTCAAGATATGTGCTCAAGGCTCCCAGCCCTTTTCTTCGGTGCCGTCTTTGGCGGCTTCGAGCGCGCGCTCTTCCTCGCGGCGCTCCTTGATCTCGCTTGCGGCGAGGCGCAGCACTTCTTTCATGCCTTCGCCCGACACAGCGGAGATGACATATACATCAGCCCCGCTTTCCGAAGCGAGAATGGCCGCGCGTTCCTCGCGCTCTTCCTGTGACAGCGCATCCGCCTTGTTGAGGCAGAGGATTTCGGGCTTCTCTTCGAGGCCGCCGCCATAGGCTGCAATCTCGTCGCGGATGATGCGGTAATCTTCCGCCACATCTTCCGATGTGCCATCCACCAGATGAATGAGGATACGGCAGCGCTCCAGATGGCCGAGGAAGCGGTCGCCGAGCCCCGCCCCTTCATGCGCACCTTCGATGAGGCCGGGAATATCGGCGAGCACGAATGTGCGCGTGTCGATGGTGACGACGCCAAGTCCGGGTGTGAGCGTCGTGAAAGGGTAGTCGGCGATCTTGGGTTTCGCCGCGCTTACCGCTGCAAGGAAAGTCGATTTGCCCGCATTGGGAAGGCCGACAAGCCCTGCATCCGCGATCAGCTTCAGGCGGAGCACAACCGTTCGCTCCTCGCCCTCAAGACCGGGATTGGCGCGGCGGGGGGCCTGATTGGTCGAGCTTTTGAAATAGGCATTGCCGAAGCCGCCATTGCCGCCCCTGGCCAGCACGACGCGCTGGCCGATTTCCGTCATGTCGGCGATCAGCGTTTCCTCGTCTTCCTCGAAGATCTGCGTGCCGACGGGCACTTTCAGCACGATATCCGCCCCGTTCGCGCCGGAACGGTTCTTGCCCATGCCGTGCATGCCGGTCTTGGCGCGGAAATGCTGCTGGAAGCGATAGTCGATCAGCGTGTTGAGACCATCCACGCATTCGACCACGACATCGCCGCCGCGCCCGCCATCACCGCCATCGGGCCCGCCAAACTCGATGAACTTCTCGCGGCGGAAGCTCACACAGCCTGCCCCGCCATTGCCGGAGCGGACATGGATTTTCGCCTGGTCGAGGAACTTCATGTCACATACCTGCCTGCATCAGCCTCATGGTGAGGCAATGCACATTTTCCTGCCGCGCAACGCACCAGCGGCTTTCTTCACCAGTATAGCGGAAGCCGAGTTTCGTCAGCACCCGACCCGATGCGTGATTATCCGCATGATGGCCCGCGATGATCGTGTCTGCGCCAAACTGCGCAATAGCGTGCTCAAGCAGGGCACCTGCGGCTTCTGTCGCGTAGCCCCGGTTCCACCAGGGCTCGGCGATCCAGTAGCCGATTTCATTTGTGCCGTCCGCATGAGACTGGAGGCCACAACAGCCAACCAGCCCCTCGCCTTCAAGCGTGACGGCGTAGTCGAACTCTTCGCCTTCCGCGCGCAATTCACCGGCCTCGGCAATCCAGCTGCGCGCCATGTCGGCGGTATAGGGCCAGGGCATGCGGGCGAGCATACGCGCCACGTTCCAGTTCACGAGGCTTGCGATCCGCTCCGCGTCCGCTTCCCGGAGCGGTCTGAGATGCAGCCTCTCGGTTGTCAGTTCTTCCTGCATCGGGTCCTTCCTCCAGCTTTCGGAGGTGAGGGCATGAAAAAAGGGAGATGGCGGTCCATCTCCCTCTTAAATCCCGATGGTCGCCACCCTTGCGAGGCGGCAAGCCCCGCTTTTCAGTCCGCGGCTTCCGGCATCTCGGCAGTCACGACCGACACAAAGGCGCGGCCATTCTTGCGCGTGCGGAATTCCACAACGCCTTCGGCCTTCGCATAGATGGTGTGGTCCTTGCCGATGCCGACATTGCTGCCGGGGTGCCACTTCGTACCGCGCTGGCGGATGATGATGTTGCCCGGAATGACGCTTTCGCCACCGAACTTCTTCACGCCGAGACGACGGCCGGCACTGTCGCGACCGTTGCGGGACGAACCGCCTGCCTTTTTATGGGCCATGTTTCTGCTCCTGTGTCCCGCTTAGCCGGCGATGTCGAGGATCTTGACGAGCATCAGATCCTGACGATGGCCGTTCTTGCGGCGATAGTTCTGGCGACGGCGCTTCTTGAAGATCGTGAGCTTCGGGCCGCGGGTGAGATCGACCACTTCGGCCTTCACCTTTGCACCGTCCACGAGAGGCGCGCCGACTTTCGTCTCGCCGCCTGCGGTGCCGAGCATCAGGACTTCGCCAAGCTCGATCTTGTCGCCGGCCTGCGCGTCGAGGCGCTCGATCTCGAGGAGATCGTCTTTTGCGACCTTGTATTGTTTGCCGCCTGTCCGGATGACTGCGAACATCGCTGATACCACCATGTAACGAAAAAGGCCCTGCGGCCGCCACTGAGCGACACGGGCCAGATTGGCGCGCAATATACAGGGGGAGGTGAGGCTGTCAAGAAGCGCAGGCCCATGAAATCAGGGCTTTTTGCCTGATTTCCCGCTCGGGTGGACCTCAGGCGCTTTTCGGCTCCGCCAGTGTCCGCCAGGCACAGAGCCCCAGAAAATAGACAGAACTGCCGATAAAGGCCCAGAAAGCGGCAGGGGAAGCCTCAACAGGGGGCAATTCCGGCCCGCTTTGCAGTACGAGCCAGAGGGTGGCCCCCGCCCAGAGCGCCGTCATGGCAAGCGTCAGGGGCCGGAGCGTGCCGACGCGGAAGGGGTGGATATATTTGAAGGGGACGAAGGTCAGCACTCCGAGAAGGCCGATAACCGCCAGATTGAGCCACCCGCCCGTGCCCAGCACGAAGAAATAGAGGGCAACGAGGTTCCACGTGGCCGGGAAGCCCGAAAAGTAATTGTCATGGGTTTTCATCTCCCTGTTGCCGAAGCAATAAAGAGAGGTCGTCATGATGAAGGCGGCAGCGCCAATCTCCCAGCCCGGCGGGACAAGGCCGAAGCGATAGATAAGGAGCGCCGGGATCACGGAATAGGTCAGATAGTCGATCACGAGGTCGAGCACGGCCCCGTCGAATCGCGGTGCATATTCGCTCACACGGACCTTGCGGGCCATGGGGCCGTCAAATCCGTCAATGATGAGCGCAGCGCCGAGCCAGAGCAGGGCAAGGCGCAGATCGCCCCCAATGAGCGCCGCAATGGCGAGAAGCGCCGTGACGACGCCCGAGGCCGTGAAGGCATGGACAGCCCAGGCAGCCGCCACCCGGGCGGGGGGCAGTCTCGGGGCACCTCTCTGGCCGTTCTGTTCCGCTTCGCTCATGGGCAGGAGTCTAGCAGGGACGCGGACTATCCCCTATGGGGAGAAAAAGCGGGTCGGGAAGAAAAAGGGGCGGTCAGAGGTTGCGGGCGGGGCTTCCTGCTCGTCATGGTTCAGGCCTGACCCGGCCAACCCGGTCTTTTGTGCTCAAGGGGACGGGAAAGGCTTCTAGACCCTCTAACAAGCCTTGTGCCGCGCGCCACCCGCGTCTACATTCCGCGCCGTTTCAGCCAGCCGCCTTGGGCGGCACTGCTGGCGCCCAGCGCGCCCCGACTTCTTGCGGAGAGGTGGCAGAGTGGTTGAATGCACCGCACTCGAAATGCGGCATACGGGCAACCGTATCGGGGGTTCGAATCCCCCCCTCTCCGCCAGAATCTGCCCATACTTATGCACGACATGCACAGATGTGGCCGGTTTCCTCGTAGACCGAGGAACTTAGTGGTTCGGGCTCAATTTCTGTCTTCATCCAACGGTTCAGATATAACTTCCGGTAAATGTGCCCCTACGTTCGCAATAAAATCTATCGTGATTTCAGCGTCGATCCTGTCGATTGGCCAGAGAGCGATACCTCCCAGCGTCGGGTTTATGTCTGCCTCATGGGCTATCTGATTTCGGCGCTTCCAGATGCTTTTTAACTGACCTTTCAATTGCTCGACGGATCGGGGGTCGCTTACAGACCGGCTCGCGTTGAAAAGTGCTTGGAGTTTGATCCACGGATTAGGACAAAAACAGGATAATAATTCGGCCAGCTTCGCCGGATCGACAAACGCTCTGTAAGAATTCGTATCTCGTACGCGCCTTTCTGCTGCAGCGATTCTATCCGCGCTATCTGCGATGGTCATTATTTCCATCGGAAGGTGAATATTTCTGGTCCTAATGC
>NZ_JBATWS010000136.1:0-1558 GCF_049672805.1 Parvibaculum sp. | reverse complement strand
CACCACGATATTTCGCCCCGGCAATCAGCGCACCGAGATCAAGCGCCATCAGCGTCTTGTTCTTGAGGCTCTCCGGCACGTCACCATTGACGATTCGCAGCGCAAGCCCTTCCGCAATGGCGGTCTTGCCCACGCCCGGTTCACCGATCAGCACGGGATTGTTCTTCGTGCGGCGCGAGAGAACCTGGATCGTGCGCCGAATCTCTTCGTCACGCCCGATCACCGGATCAAGCTTGCCAGACCGCGCATCCGCGGTGAGGTCGCGCGCATATTTCTTGAGCGCATCATAGGCATCTTCCGCGCTGACGCTGTCCGCCGTGCGACCCTTGCGCACGCGCTCGATGGCAGCGTTCAGCGATTGCGGCGTAACGCCCGCTGTCTTGAGAATCTTTTCGGCTTCCGTGCCCGGCGTAAGCAACATGGCAAGCAGCAGCCGCTCGGCGGTGACATAGCTGTCGCCGGCCTTCTTCGCGATCTGCTCGGCCTGTTCGAAAACCTTGGCTGTTTCGGGCGCGAGGTAAAGCTGGCCCGCACCGGAGCCTTCCACCTTGGGCATCTTCGAAAGCGCCGTCTCAACGCCCGTCAGCGCCTGATCCGGGCGGCCTCCAGCCGCACGGATAAGACCGGCGGCGAGGCCCTCCTCGTCATCAAGCAGAACTTTCAGCAAATGCTCGGGTGTAAACCGCTGATGTCCGGAGCGAAGTGCCAGCCCCTGTGCAGACTGGATAAAGCCACGGCTCCGGTCTGTGTATTTTTCGAGATCCATCTATCTTCCCTTTCAAGCACGCGTCTGGACAGCCGGTCTCTCCCGCACCATCTTTTGCGCCTCCACATGCGAACAGGCCCTCAAAGGCACCTGTTCGCAGGAGATATTGGTGTTGCCTGATAGTCACACAAGGGGCAATCTCCTGACATCTTGCCGCGAAATTCCGCCGAATTCGTAAATCTGAAGGAGAGGTGATGGGAGACAGTTCAAGGATCGTCGGTCTCTACCGCTACCCCGTCAAGGGGCTCTCGCCCGAGGCGCTGGCGAGTGCGACGCTTGAGAAGGGCGGCACCTTTCCTGCCGACCGGGCCTTTGCCATCGAGAACGGCAAACATGATTTCGATCCGGCCGCGCCAAAGCACTTCCCGAAGATCAAGTTTCTCATGCTGATGCGCGACGAGCGGCTGGCCACTCTCAAGACGCGCTATGAAGATGCCACATCGACGCTCCATGTCTCGCTCGACAGCAGCGAGGTTCTGGCGGCCAATCTGATGAGCGATGAAGGCCGGAAGGCGCTCGAAGATTTCCTCTCGACCTATATGGAGAAAGAACTGCGCGGGCGCCCGCGCGTCGTTCATGCACCAGGCTTCTCCCACTCGGATGCCCCGGCAAAACTCGTTTCCTTCATCAATATGGCAAGCGTGCGTGCCCTTGAAGAAAAGATTGGCGCGCATGTTCACCCGCTGCGCTTTCGCGGCAACGTCTATATTGACGGGCTGGCGCCCTTCGAAGATCACGACTGGGTCGGGAAACGCTTTCGCGTGGGCGAGGTGGAGTTTGAAGGTGTGTTTC
>NZ_JBATWS010000135.1:0-18635 GCF_049672805.1 Parvibaculum sp. | reverse complement strand
GGCAAGGATGGCGAGCCGAAGGACAGCTACACGCCGGGCATGGAACTGCGCGGCAAGTACACGCTTTTCGCTGAAGGCGTGCGCGGTTCGCTCTCCAAGGAACTGATCCGCAAGTTCAAGCTCGACGAGGGCCGCGATCCGCAGAAATTCGGCATCGGCCTCAAGGAGCTTTGGGAAGTCGATCCCGCCAAGCACCGTAAGGGGCTTGTGCAGCACACAATGGGTTGGCCGCTCGACAATTCGACCGGCGGCGGTTCATTCCTCTATCACTTCGGCGACAACCTCGTTGCCGTGGGCTTCGTGGTTCACCTGAACTACAAGAACCCCTATCTCTCGCCCTTCGACGAGTTCCAGCGCTTCAAGCACCATCCGGCGATTGCGGACACTTTTGTGGGCGGCAAGCGCATTTCCTATGGCGCGCGTGCCATCACGGAAGGCGGTTTCCAGTCCGTGCCCAAGCTCGTTTTCCCCGGCGGTGCGCTGATCGGCTGTTCGGCGGGATTCGTCAATGTGCCGCGCATCAAGGGCAGCCATAACGCGATCCTCACCGGCATCATGGGTGCGGAAGCCGCCTTCGAAGCCGTGAAGGATGGCCGTCAGGGCGATGAGCTTTCCGCCTATGCGGAAGCCTATGAAAAGAGCCCGGTCTATAAGGACCTGAAGCGCGTCCGCAACGTGAAGCCGCTCTGGACGCGGTTCGGCACCTTCCTCGGCATCGGCCTTGGCGCTGTCGATATGTGGATGAACAATCTCGGCATCGGCCTGCCCTTCACGCTGAAGCACGGCAAGGCGGACTTTGAGTCGATCAAGGAAGCCAAGGACTGCACGCCGATTGCCTATCCGAAGCCCGATGGCAAGATTTCCTTCGACAAGCTTTCCTCCGTGTTCCTCTCTGCGACGAACCATGAGGAAGATCAGCCTGTCCATCTGAAGCTGAAGGACCCGGCGATTCCGATTGCCTACAACCTGCCGAAATATGCCGAGCCCGCGCAGCGCTATTGCCCGGCCGGTGTGTACGAGGTTGTGCGCGACGCCGATGGATCCAACCCCCGCTTCCAGATCAATGCGCAGAACTGCGTCCACTGCAAAACCTGCGACATCAAGGACCCCGCCCAGAACATCAACTGGACAGTGCCGGAAGGTGGCGGCGGGCCGAATTACCCGAATATGTGATCGCAACGCGGTCGAAAGAGACGGGGGCTGTATGCGGCCCCCGTTTTTTTTGCTTCTATGGAGCAATCTTGCGCCGCCTCCAGGCGGCAGACCGAAGGCTTGAAGGCAGGCATCCATATGATGAGTTCCGATGCGGCGCGGTTGAGGAAAGGGCCGGTTCTGCGTGCGGCGCGGGGCATGGCACTCGCAACGCTTCTGGCCGCGCTTGGCGGCTGCGCCGGGACGGAGGGCTTCTCCGTTTTCCAGAAGGGGCGCGCGGACACGCCCTATGGTGCCTATCTCGCTGGCCGCCACGCCTCTGCCGTCAATGACAGCGGCAAGGCAGCGATCTATTACGAGCGCGCGTTGGCAGAAGAGCCGGGTGATCCTGTCATCCTTGAGCGCGCCTTCATGGCGGCGACAACGGCAGGCGACATGTCGCGCGCCATTCCGCTTGCAAGGCGTCTCATTGCTTCGGAGTCCGGTGATCGCATGGCGCGGCTTGTATTGGCGCTCGCTTCTGTACGCGAGGGCCGCTTTGCCGATGCGACGGAGGAAATGAAAGCCGCCGAACCCGGCCCCTTTACGGCGCTGGTCGGCACGCTCACCCTTGCCTGGGCAGCGGTGGGCGAGGGCGACAGGGAGCGCGCGCTTGAAAAGCTCGGCGCCTTTGATGGTCGCGCTGCCTTTGCGCTTTTCCGCGCCTATCACGAAGCGCTGATGCTCGAAGTGCTGGGCGACAGGGAGGCTGCAGGGGCCGCCTTCGAAAAGGCGATGGAGGCAAGCGGCGGAGGCAGCATTCGCGTTGTCCAGGCCTATGCGAGCTATCTGTCGCGCGGCGGGCAGGATGACAAGGCGCGCGATGTGCTGACAGGTTTTCTCGAACTCGCGGGCGAGCACCCGCTTGCCGAGCATGAGCTTGCGCTGCTGCAAAAAGGGGAGACCCTGCCCCCGCTCGTTGCGAATGCGTCGGAGGGCGTTGCCGAAGCGCTTTATGGGCTTGGCAGCGCGCTGGCGAGCGATCCGTCCGGCAATCTCGCGGAGCTTTATCTCAATCTGGCGCTTTATATGCGGCCCGATTTCGACATTGCGCGCTCGCTTCTCGGTGGGGCCTATGAAACGCAGAAGCGTTGGGCCGATGCCGTTGCCGCCTATGACAAGGTGGGCCGCAATTCGCCGCTCTACATGAATGCGCGTATCCAGACGGCGCTGGCGCTCGACAAGCTGGAGCGCGAGGATGAGGCAATCCGTGTGCTGGAGCGCGTCGCACGAGATTTTCCCGACCGCATAGAGCCGCTTGTCGCGATGGGTGACATTCATCGCGCGAAGGAAAAATACGCAGAAGCAGCGAAGGAATATCAGCGCGCGATCGAGCTTTCCGGCAAGCCGGATGAGCGTAACTGGACGCTCTATTATGCGCGCGGCATCTGTTACGAGCGGCTTGGCGAATGGGAAAAGGCGGAAGCCGATCTTACTCTCGCGCTTGATCTCTCCGGCGATCACCCGCTGGTTCTCAACTATCTCGGCTATTCATGGATCGAGCAGCATCATCGTCTCGATGAGGCGCTTGCGATGATCGAAAGGGCCGTCGAGCAGCGCCCCAATGACGGCTATATCGTGGACAGTCTTGGCTGGGCACGCTACCGGCTCGGTGAATATGCGCTGGCCGTGAAATATCTTGAGCGTGCGGTGGAGCTTCAGCCGGGCGATCCGACGATCAACGAGCATCTGGGCGATGCCTATTGGAAGGTTGGTCGCCGCATCGAGGCGCGCTACCAGTGGAGTCACGCCATGGCGCTGGAGCCGGAACCTCGCCGCGAAGAGATCCTCCGCATCAAGCTTGATCTCGATCTTGAGGCCGGAGAGCGCGCCGAGGCCGAGCAGAAGACAGCGGCACCCGCAGGCTCGTGATGAGTGATGCAGTTGAGCTGGCACGGGCGAAGATAAACCTGTCGCTCCGCGTGCTGGGCCGTCGCCCCGATGGCTATCATGAGCTGCGGAGCCTCGTGGTCTTTGCCGAAACAGGCGACCGGATCACCGCGCGGCGGAACACGGATCTTTCTCTGACGCTTGAAGGACCCTTTGCCTCATCGCTTGAAGGGGAGGCGGACAATCTCGTGCTGCGTGCGGCGCGCGGCCTGCGCGAGAGGGCGGGCGTTGCGAGCGGTGCTCACATCACGCTTGAAAAAAACCTTCCCGTCGCATCGGGCATTGGCGGGGGCTCGGCGGATGCCGCCACCGCCCTCCGCGTATTGATGCGCCTTTGGAATGTCGCGCCGGAGGAAGCGGCCCTCGAAGATCTTGCCCTGTCGCTTGGTGCCGATGTGCCGGTCTGCCTTGATCCGCGCCCGGCGCTGATGGCTGGCATAGGCGAACGCATCACGCGCTTCCCACGGTTTCCGGGCTTCGGCTTGCTGCTCGTCAATCCGCTGAAATCGCTCTCGACAGCGTCCGTCTTTCGCGCGCTTGCAGCCCCTGCAATCACCGCGACGCCGCCTGACGCCCCGCTTCCCGTTTTTTGTTCGCTTGATGATCTTCTCGCTTGGGTGAACGAGGAGCCGAATGATCTTGAAGCGCCGGCAAGGGCCATCCTGCCGGAGATAGACGATGTGCTTGCAGCCGTAACCGAAACGAAAGAATGCCGCCTCGCACGAATGTCCGGCTCGGGCGCAACCTGCTTTGGCGTTTATGGGAGCGTTACAGAAGCGGAAGCAGCCGCGCGCGACCTTTCAGCCGCCCACCCCGACTGGTGGGTGAAAGAAGCTGCCGTCTCCGGCGTCAGTGATTCCGGTTGATGCAGAATTCGACCAGCGCTGTCAGCGCATCGCGATATTTGCTTTCCGGGAAGATCGCCAGCGCGTCGATGGCCATGGCGCCATAATGGCGTGCCCGCACGATCGTGTCTTCCAGCGCTGAATGGCGATGCATCAGCTCGACGGCGCGTTCGAGATCGCCTTCCTGCCTGTCGCCCTGTTGCAGCGTGCGCTCCCAGAAGCTGCGTTCCTCCGCCGTACCACGCCGGAAGGCAAGCACGACCGGCAGGGTGATCTTGCCTTCGCGGAAATCATCTCCCGTATTCTTGCCGAGTGCGGCAGCCCGCCCGCCATAATCAAGCGCATCATCGACAAGCTGGAAGGCAATGCCGAGATTGCGGCCATAGGAGTGAAGAGCGGCTGCCTCATTGCCCTCGCGCTTTGAGATGACGGCGCCGATTTCCGATGCAGCCGCAAAAAGCGCCGCCGTCTTGGCGGAGATCACGCGCAGATAGGCATCTTCCGTGGTGCTTGTGTCCTTTGCAGCCGCAAGCTGCATGACTTCGCCTTCCGCGATGATGGAGGCGGCGTCCGCGATGATTTCGAGGGCGCGAAGCGACTTCGTTTCGACCATGAGCTTGAAGGCGCGGCCAAGCAGGAAGTCACCCACAAGCACGCTTGCCTGATTGCCCCAGAGCATCCGCGCCGTCTTGGAGCCGCGCCGCATATCGCTTTCATCCACGACATCATCATGGAGAAGCGTTGCCGTATGCAGGAACTCAACCGTTGCGGCGAGCTTGATATGGTCACTGCCCGTATAGTCGCACATCTTCGAGGCGGCGATGGTGAGCATGGGGCGCAGCCGCTTGCCGCCTGAATTGATGAGGTGGCTTGCAAGCTCGGGAATCATCGGCACGTCAGATGCCATCCGCTCACGGATGAAATCATTGACAGCCTCCATCTCGGGCCGCACCAGCGCCTGCAACTCTGCAACCGCGTTCTGGCCGCGGCCGCGATCCTCGCCCAGGGGAACAACTACACCCAATGAGTGACTCCTGCGTCGGGGGAAGGGCCGCTTGTCGGCCCGAAAACTCCATAAATGGCTCGTAATACCAGGCCATTTGAGAAAGCATAGGTTGGTGCCGGATAGGCGGCAAGGCCCGGAAAAGCAGGATTTCTGGGTGAGTACCTGCCCACCGGGTCATGCGGGGCCATATGCCGCACCGGGCGGTTTATGCACCGAAATGCGCGGAAGGGAAAGAAAAACGGCATGAAGGAATTGATTCGAACCAATGACCCTGTGCTGATCTCCTTTCTTCTCCACAGGCTGCGTGAGGAAGGTATCGAACCCTTCGAGATGGATGGTCATATGAGCTTCATGGAGGGCTCGCTCGGCATACTGCCAAGGCGTATCATGGTGGTGGATGAGGACCATGAGAGCGCGCGGAAGATTCTCGACGAAGTTCAAGGGAGCGGGAACGGATGAGCGGCACATCAGCACTGAAAACGAACGAGCCTGACATCACCGATGATGGCTTTCTCGGTGGGAGGCTGAAAATGCTTCAGCCGGCGCGGGGCTACAGGGCAGGGCTTGATGCCGTGCTTCTGGCAGCCGCGATCCCGGCGCGTGCGGGCGAGCGTGTGCTGGAGGCGGGGGCCGGTGTCGGTGTGGCAAGCCTCTGCCTCGCCTCGCGTGTGAGCGGGGTTGAGGTTGCAGGCATTGAAGTGCAGCCGGAGCTTGTGCGCCTTGCCGAAGAAAACATTGCGCGAAACGGCCTTTCGGATCGCGTGTCGATCATGGAGGGCGATATCGGCCATCCGGTGCGCGACCTCGCAGCCGCAGGTCTGGCACCCGCAAGCTGGCACCATGTCTTTGCCAATCCGCCCTATCACGACCCGGCGTCGAATCCCGCCTCGCCGGACCGCAGCAAGGCGCAGGCGCATCTGACGCTCGGCTCCGATCTGAATGACTGGGTGCGTTTCTGCTGCGTCATGGCGCGGCCCAAGGGAAGTGTCACCTTCATCCACCGGGCAGATGCGTTGGGGCAATTGCTCAATGCCATGTCTGGCCATCTGGGCGGCATCGAGGTCTTTCCGCTTTGGCCGGCGGCGGGCAAGCCCGCCTCACGGGTCATCATTCGCGGCCAGCGTGATTCGAAGGCGCCGCTCGTGCTGCGGGCGGGCCTTGTGCTGCATGGCGCGGATGGCCGCTTCACCCCCCGCGCCGAGGCGCTGCTGAGAGAGGGCGAGGCCTTGCTGCTAGACCAGCCCGGCCAGATCGTCTGACGCCTCAAGTGCCTGTCCGCTTGTCGGATGGCGGCTCTGTCCCTATCTATTGGGAATGAGAAACCGCCTTGCGCCCTTTCTGCCCGCCCTGCTGCGCCGCCGCGTAGCTCCTGACTGGAACCCGAAGCCCGTCGTCGCCGTGGTGCGGCTGTCGGGCGTGATCGGTCCTTCACAGCCCTTGCGCGGCGGGCTGAACCTTGCCGCTGTCGCACCTGCGCTCGAAGCGGCCTTCTCCATGAAGAATGCAAAGGCGGTGGCACTGCTCATCAATTCGCCGGGCGGCTCGCCGGTGCAGTCATCGCTGATCTACAAGCGCATCCGCGCCCTTGCGACCGAGAAGAACCTTCCCGTCTATGCCTTTGCGGAAGATGTCGCAGCATCAGGCGGCTACATGATCGCCTGCGCGGCAGACGAGATTTATGCCGATGAAAGCTCGATCCTTGGCTCCATCGGCGTCGTCTCGGCGGGCTTCGGTTTCACCGGCCTGATAGAAAAGCTGGGCATCGAGCGCCGCGTGCATACGGCAGGCGAGAGCAAGGCGATGCTTGATCCCTTCCAGCCGGAACGGCCTGAGGAAGTCGCCCGCCTCGAAGCGCTGCAACGCGACGTGCATGACTATTTCAAGCGGCTCGTCCGCGAGGCGCGGGGCGAACGGCTGAAGGCTGACGACCCGGCGATCTTCTCCGGCGAGTTCTGGGCAGGCGAGGGGGCGGTGGCCCGTGGCCTCGCCGATGGTCTCGGCGATGTGCGGGGCAAGATGCGGGAGCTGTTTGGCCCCGATGTGAAACTGAGGCTCATCAGCCCGAGGACCCCCTGGTATCGCCCCGGTGCCGGCGGTGGCTTGGGCGGAACCGAGCTTTCCGGCGGGTTCTTCGACCGGCTGGGGACGGGATTCGCCGCCCAGCTGGCCGACGGGCTTATTTCCGCCATCGAGAGGCGTTCCCTTTGGAGCCGTTTTGTCCTTTAATGGGGCCGTCCTGGCCGCTTATCGTATCTTGGCCAGACCAATCGAGAGGACGATGACATGACGAAGATCGTCTTTGCAGCCGTGTTTATTGCGGTTTGCTACGCTGCCTATCAGGCGGTTCAGCGCCAGACCATGCGCCAGCGCGAGGCCTTTGCGCGCGCCCGCGCGAGCCACCGGGTGGAGCCGCGCGATCTCGGAATGCTCCGCGAAGAGGGCGACGGCATCTATGTGCCGGAGCACAGCCGCCGCGACATCTGACCTCGAATTCGAACCTCGACCTGAAATCAGTGCGTGATTCGGCCCGGCAGGGTTTCCTTTCCGGGCTTTTCTCCTTCTGCCTTCAACTTGACCCTCCCCGGACCGGGAGCTAGGTTGCGCCCGCCCGAGGTATGCGCTCGCGGCCTGTGATCCCGCTGCCGATTCCGCTTGAAAGCGCCTCACCCCATGACGGCGAAGCCAGATAATTCTTTCCAGTCTCTGATCCTGAAATTGCAGGCCTTCTGGGCCAAGCAGGGCTGCGTCATTCTCCAGCCCTATGACATGGCGATGGGGGCGGGCACGTTCCACCCTGCGACCACCTTGCGTGCGCTGGGGCCGAAGCCGTGGAAGGCCGCCTATGTGCAGCCCTCCCGCCGCCCCACAGACGGGCGCTATGGCGAGAACCCGAACCGCTTTCAGCACTATTACCAGTTTCAGGTGATCCTGAAGCCGAGTCCGGAAAACATCCAGCAGCTCTATCTCGAAAGTCTCGAGATGCTGGGGATCGATGCGAAGAACCACGACATCCGCTTTGTCGAGGATGACTGGGAAAGCCCGACGCTGGGCGCCTGGGGTCTTGGCTGGGAAGTCTGGTGCGACGGCATGGAAGTCTCGCAGTTTACCTATTTTCAGCAGGTCGGCGGCATCGAGTGCGAGCCTGTCTCCGGCGAGCTCACCTACGGGCTTGAGCGCCTCGCCATGTATATCCAGGGCGTCGACAACGGCTATGAGCTGGATTTCAACGGTGCAAGCGGCGAAGACCGCGTGACCTATGGCGATGTCTTCCATCAGGCCGAGGTGGAGTTCTCCGCGCACAACTTCGAGGCGGCGAACACGGAAATGCTGTTCCGCCATTTCGAGGACGCGGAAAAGGAATGCGAGGCGCTTATCAAAAAGGGGCTGCCGCTGCCGGCTTATGATCAGGTCATCAAGGCGAGCCACAATTTCAACCTGCTTGATGCGCGCGGCGTCATCTCCGTCACCGAACGGCAGGCCTATATCGGCCGCGTGCGCGCGCTCGCGAAGCTCTGCGCCGACGCATGGAAGAATACGCAGGAGACACGCGCATGAGCGAACTTCTGCTGGAGCTTTTCTCGGAAGAGATTCCCGCCCGCATGCAAAAGCGCGCGCGCGAAGACCTTTTGCGCCTTGTCAGCGATGCGCTGAAAGAAGCAGGCGTTGAGGGCAGGAATGCGCGCGCCTATGCAACGCCGCGCCGCCTCACGCTTGTCATCGAAGGTCTGCCGGAAAAGACGCCGGACGTGAAGGAAGAGCGCAAGGGCCCGAAGGTCGGCGCGCCGCAACAGGCGATTGACGGTTTCCTCCGCGCTGCCGGTCTTTCCTCCATCGATCAGGCGACCGTACAGGAAGACAAGAAGGGCGCCTTCTATGTCGCGGTCACGGAAAAGCCCGGCCGCGCCACGGCCGATCTCATCGCGGAGATCGTGCCTGCGGTGGTGCGCTCATTCCCCTGGCCGAAATCCATGCGCTGGGGCAGTGGCTCGCTTCGCTGGGTGCGCCCGCTTCATTCGATCCTCTGCCTGCTGGGCGGCAAGGTTGTCCCCTTCGAGGTGGATGGCATCAAGTCGGGCAACACGACGCGCGGCCACCGCTTCATGGCACCCGCAGAGTTCGCGGTGGCGGATTTCACCGATTACGAGATGAAGCTCACCGAGGCGAAGGTTGTGCTTGATCCAGCAAAGCGCGCGCATTTCATCCATGCAGGCGCGAAGGCGCTCGCAGAGGCCGAAGGGCTGACACTGGTTGAGGATGAGGCGCTGCTGCATGAAGTGGCAGGGCTTGTCGAATATCCCGTGCCGCTGATCGGGCGCATCGATGATGAGTTCATGTCCGTGCCGCAGGAAGTGCTGACCAGCACCATGCGCGCGAACCAGAAATATTTCGCGCTGCATGACGGGCAGGGCAAGCTCAGCAACCGCTTCATCGTGGTGGCCAATCTCGAAGCAGAAGATGGCGGCAAGGCCATCATCAATGGCAATGAGCGCGTACTCCGTGCCCGCTTCGCCGATGCGCGCTTCCTCTGGGATCAGGACCGGAAGCAGACCCTCTCAAGCCGCCTGCCGAAGCTCAATGAAGTCGTTTTCCATGCCAAGCTCGGCACGGTGCATGACAAGGCTATTCGCATCGGCAAGCTCGCGGAAGCGCTCGCCCCCTTCGTGCCCGGTGCTGACGCTGCCAAGGCAAAAATCGCTGGCGAACTTGCAAAGGCCGACCTCACCACCGGCATGGTGGGCGAGTTCCCCGAACTGCAAGGGCTGATGGGCGCCTATTACGCGCGCAATGACGGGCTTGATGACGACATCGCCAACGCGATTGCCGAACAT
This sequence comes from Parvibaculum sp., assembly GCF_049672805.1. Lineage (GTDB taxonomy): Bacteria > Pseudomonadota > Alphaproteobacteria > Parvibaculales > Parvibaculaceae > Parvibaculum. The sequence goes on along the minus strand of NZ_JBATWS010000135.1, from coordinate 8,874 downwards.
TACGCACCCCTCGGCCCCTCGGACGACGTGCCGTCCTCGCCGCTGGGCAAGGTGGTCGCGCTGGCCGACAAGATCGACACGCTGGCTGGCTTCTGGATCATTGATGAGAAGCCGACGGGATCGAAGGATCCGTACGCATTGAGGCGTGCGGCATTGGGCGTCATTCGCGTCGCGCTGGATGCTTCTCTGCGATTTCGGCTCTCGGAAGTCTTTCAGGTCGCATTGCGTGGGTACGGCGAGCTGGGCGAAGCCGCCGCCAAAAAGTGGATGGCGGCGTCGGGCAGCAAATCTCTTCGTGACGTTGTAAGTGCCGCGTTTACCGCGCTCGAAATGTCTGGTTTGCAAGATTTTTTCCGCGATCGCTTGAAGCAGCAGTTGAAAGAAAACGGTGCTCGGCATGATCTTGTCGATGCTGTCTTTGCGCTTGAAGGACAGGATGATCTCGTCCTCGTCGTGAAGCGTGTCGAGGCACTGTCGGCGTTCCTGTCCACGGAGGATGGCGCGAACCTGCTCGCGGGCTATCGCCGCGCGGTGAACATTCTCCGCATCGAGGAAAAGAAGGACGGCAAGGTATATGACGCCGCGCCGGTCGCTTCGCTTCTTCAGCAGAACGAAGAAAAGGCGCTTGCCGCCGCCATTGCGACCGCAACTGAGAAGGCGAAAGAAGCTGTCGGGAAAGAAGATTTCGCCGCCGCCATGTCGGCGCTCGCCACGCTGCGCGCGCCTGTCGATGCTTTCTTCGACAAGGTGACGGTCAATGCTGATGATGCTGATATTCGCGCGAACCGCCTGAAACTTCTGGCGCAGATTCGCGCGGCGTTGCACGAGGTTGCGGACTTTTCGAAGGTCGAGGGGTAACGCGACCTGATCCCTCGGCGTCGTGACCGCTTCATGCGGGCCATGACGGTAAAGTGGGTGCAGGCTCACCCAAACCAAAGGCAGTGCTATGGCTGAGAAGAAGTGGGTTTATTCCTTCGGTGATGGCAAGGCAGAAGGCGCGGCGTCCATGCGCGACCTTCTGGGCGGCAAGGGTGCGAACCTCGCCGAAATGTCGAATATCGGCCTTCCTGTGCCGCCGGGTTTCACCATCACCACGGAAGTCTGCACCGCCTTCTACGACAATGACCGGAACTATCCGGCGGGTCTGCGCGAGCAGGTCGAGGAAGCGCTTGCCGCCGTCGGCAAGGCTGTCGGCATGTCATTTGGCGACCCGGAAAATCCGCTTCTCGTTTCCGTGCGCTCCGGTGCCCGCGCCTCCATGCCCGGCATGATGGATACGGTGCTGAATCTCGGCCTCAATGACGAAACGGCAGCGGGCCTTGCAAAGCGCGCAGGCGATGAGCGTTTCGCCTATGACAGCTATCGCCGCTTCATTTCCATGTATTCCGATGTGGTGCTCGGCGTCGATCATCACAATTTCGAGGAAATTCTCGAGTATTACAAGGAAGAGCAGGAATATAATCTGGATACGGACCTTTCAGCCGAAGACTGGAAGGACGTGATCGCACGTTACAAGAAGCGCGTGGAAGAAGAGCTTGGCCATCCGTTCCCGCAGGATGTAAATGAGCAGATATGGGGCGCGATTGGCGCCGTCTTCGGCTCATGGCGCAACCGCCGTGCGGAAACCTATCGCCGCCTCCACAACATTCCCGAAAGCTGGGGCACCGCCGTCAATGTGCAGGCAATGGTGTTCGGCAATATGGGCAATACGAGCGCCACGGGCGTTGCCTTCACGCGCAACCCTTCCACAGGCGAGCGCGCCTATTACGGCGAGTTCCTTGTGAATGCGCAGGGCGAAGATGTGGTGGCTGGCATCCGCACCCCGCAAAGCCTGACCAAGAAGGCGCGCCTTGAGGGGGGCGACAGGCTGCCCTCCATGGAAGAGGCAATGCCCGAAGCTTTCGCAGAGCTTGCCGCCGTTTTCGAGCGGCTCGAACAGCACTATCGCGACATGCAGGATGTCGAGTTCACCGTTCAGGAAGGCAAGCTCTGGATGCTCCAGACGCGCGCCGGAAAGCGCACCGCGAAGGCCGCGCTCAAGATCGCGGTGGAAATGGTGGCGGAAGGGCTGATCGACGAGCAGACGGCGATTGGCCGCGTCGATCCCGCCTCGCTCGACCAGCTTCTGCACCCGACGCTTGATCCTGATGCGCCGCGCGATGTGCTGGCCTCGGGCCTGCCCGCCTCGCCGGGCGCTGCGAGCGGCGAGGTGGTATTCAATTCTGATGAGGCGGCGGCTCTTCGTCAGGAAGGGCGGGAAGTCATACTCGTCCGTGTCGAGACGAGCCCCGAAGACATCAACGGCATGCATTCCGCCGTTGCGATCCTCACCACGCGCGGCGGCATGACGAGCCATGCGGCGGTGGTGGCGCGCGGCATGGGCCGTCCCTGCGTGTCGGGCGCAGGCTCCATCCGCATTGATTACAAGAGTGAGACCTTCACCGCCTCCGGCGTCACCGTGAAGAAGGGAGACATCATCACGGTGGATGGCTCTACGGGGCAGGTGCTGAAAGGCCGCATCCCGACGCTGCAGCCGGAACTCTCCGGCGATTTCGCCACGCTGATGGGCTGGGCGGACAAATATCGCCGCATGGAAGTGCGCACCAATGCCGAGACGCCGCATGATGCGGAGACAGCACGCAAGTTTGGTGCGGAAGGCATCGGCCTTTGCCGCACCGAGCATATGTTCTTTGAGGAAAATCGCATCGTTGCTGTGCGCCAGATGATCCTCGCGGATGATGTCAAGGGTCGCCGCGCCGCGCTCGACAAGATTTTCCCGATGCAGCGCGATGATTTCCGCCAGCTCTTCGAGATCATGCATGGCCTGCCCGTAACGATCCGCCTGCTTGATCCGCCGTTGCATGAGTTCCTGCCGAAAGGCGAGGCGGAGATTGCGGAGTTCGCGGCAGAAACGGGCATGGATGCGGAGAAGCTCGCGCGCCGTCTGACGGAGCTTGACGAGACAAACCCGATGCTCGGTCATCGCGGCTGCCGCCTCGGTATTTCCTATCCGGAAATCTACGAGATGCAGGCCCGCGCCATTTTCGAAGGTGCATTGCTCGCCGCGGAAAAGACGGGCGAAGCCGTTGTGCCCGAAATCATGATCCCGCTTGTGAGCATGAAAGCTGAACTCGACTTTCTGAAGGAGCGTATCGTCGCTGTCGCGAATGAGGTCGAAAAGGAAAAGGGCGCGAAGCTCGACTATCGCATCGGCACCATGATCGAGCTGCCGCGCGCGGTACTGATGGCGCGGGAAATTGCCCAGAGCGCGGAGTTCTTCTCCTTCGGCACGAATGACCTAACGCAGACAACTTTCGGCATCAGCCGTGACGACGCCGCCCACTTCATGAATGACTATATGGGCAAGAAGATCATCGCGCAGGATCCCTTCGTTTCGCTGGACCGCGATGGCGTGGGCGAACTGGTGTCCATCGGTGCAGGGCGGGGAAGAGAAGTGCGCCCCGACATCAAGCTCGGCATATGCGGCGAGCATGGCGGCGACCCGGCCTCCATCGCCTTCTGCGAGGAAGTGGGCCTCACCTATGTTTCCTGCTCGCCCTACCGCGTGCCGATCGCGCGTCTCGCAGCCGCACAGGCGGCACTTTCGGGCGGTGCAAACGGTACTTCGGGCAGCGGTACTGCCTGACGGCTGAAAATCCATCCGTACACGCATTGTATCGAAACAGGATATGGCGTGTACGGATGGTTAAAATAAGCAACCAATTTGATGGAAATGCGTTAACGCTTCGAGTCGCCTGAAATGCAGCGAGGCGGGCCTTTGACGTAGCGTCAGGGAGCGCAAGATGGCGCCCGGGTACGATATGTCGCGCCTGAAAAATCTTTTTAATTCAATCACATAACCCGTCGCGTTTACAAAGTCGCAATTATGACATTGTTGCGCCCAGATTCGCGTGTTACCTCCGGAGCCAGCGATGAAGAAGTAAATATTTGCCCAGGTGTCGATGCGGCATCGGGCTCTGGCACGTTGGTAGCGGTGCTGTCCAACAGGCTCGAAAAGGTCCCGGAAGGGGCCGAGCGCGTTTCTGACAAGGGCGCGTTCCGGGTCTGCAAAAACAACAAAGCAGACGGTTTAGAGAACGATGCGTAAATTGTTTCAATGGCTCGACATGGGCCACCTGGTGGCCAGCGCTGCGCAAACGACAGCAGCCTTGCTGTGCCTCGGTATCGTCTCTTCCACGCTCATCTCCGCCTTTGCGACGCCTGATCCTGTTGTGGCGGCCAACCCGGCCACGCATCCGATAACGGCCTATGCGCCTGTGCATGGCCGCGATCTCGCCGGCGCTTTTGGCGGGGACAATGCCTTCCTCAGCGAACAGATTGAACAGGCAAGCCTCATCCTTCCGGCACCCGGCGTGCCGATGGATGTGGATACGCCGCTGGTGCGCCTCAGGGCGCAGATGCTCGAGAATGAGCGCCGCTGCCTTGCGGCGGGCATCTATTTCGAGGCGCGGGGCGAGTCGCTCCAGGGCCAGCTCGGCGTTGCGAGCGTCATTCTCAATCGTGTCGGCGCGGAGAACTATCCGGATACGATTTGCGGCGTTGTCTATCAGGGCGCGAGCCGCAAGACAGGCTGCCAGTTCTCCTTCACCTGCGATGCGCGGGTGAACAAGGTGCCGAATGAACGCCGCGCCTGGGCGCGTGCGCTGCGCACGGCGGAATATGTAACGATGGGCCGTATGGATCCGTCGGAGCTTGCGCCCGCCATGTATTATCACGCGGATTATGTGCAGCCCTATTGGGCCGCCAGCATGGTGGAAGTGGCGAAGATCGGCCGCCACATCTTCTACAAGCCCGCCCGCGAAGGCCGCTCCTGAGCGACCTTCGCGTCACGCGGTTCGGCCTCAAGCCTTCTTGTTTTCTTCCTTTACTTTGATCAGGGCCGCAATCGGTCCTGTCGATGCAAGCTGCTCGCGCACCAGTTCCGGCGTATTGCCTGCTGCCTTGTCGAGCTCAACCAGCTCCGGCGGCACATACCAGTGCAGCTTGTCCGAGCCATAGGCTTCCCAGACAACTTTCGCGACCTCGACCGGCGGAATGGCGCGGAACATGCCTTCCTTGGGTGCATTGGCGGCGGCCCCTTCCGGCAGGATAGGCGTATCGATCAGGCCCGGCAGCACGTCCGCCGCGCGCACGCCAATCAGGCGGAACTCGATGGAGAGCGCTTCGGTAAGCCCCTTCACCGCATGCTTCGTCGCTGAATAGACGGCAATGCCCGGCATGCCATAGGTCGCGGAAGAGGAAGAGGTGGTGAAGCAGAGCGCATTCTCCGTCGCCTTCAGAAGCGGCAGGGCGGCGTGGATACCGTTCAGTACACCGATGAAATTAACCTGCACCACGCGCAGATTGTCCTCAAAGGCCATCTGCTCGAAAAGGCCGCCCGCGCCAATACCGGCATTGTTGAAAAGAATGTCCATCTTGCCGCCGGTCGCCTTGCCGAAATCGGCGACGGTCGCGTCGAAGGCCTTCTTGTCGGTAACGTCGAGCCTGGAGACGATGCAGTTCTCCGCGCCGATTTCACTCTCAAGCGCCTTGAGGCCCGCCTCGTTGACGTCATAGCCGCCAACAAACCAGCCCTTGCCGGCGAAAAGCCGCGCCGTCTCAAGGCCCATGCCCGACGCCGCGCCTGTGATGAAGATGGACTTGCGTCCGTTTGCCTGTCCCATGGGTTCCTCCCGGTCAGTCCTGTTTTGGTTTTCTGGACCGTAGTCTAGTTCTGGTCCGGGGAAAAGCAGGAAGCGCGGGAAGGACGCAATCGCGGCCTGAGGCTCAGGAGGCCGTCAGCTGATCGAAATCAAGACCGATATCAAGGCAGGGGGCCGAATGGGTGATCCAGCCGCAGGAGATGAGGTCAACGCCTGATGCGGCGATGGCAGGTGCCGTCTCCACCGTGATGCGGCCCGATGCTTCTGCAATGGCGCGGCCATTGATGCGGCGCACGGCCTCGGTGAGCATCTGCGGCGACATATTGTCGAGCAGCACGGCATCAACGCCCTCGGCCAGCGCCTCGTCGAGCTGGTCGAGCGTATCCACTTCCACCTCGATCTTGACCATATGGCCGCTTGCCTGTTTCGCGCGCTGAATGGCAGCCGTGATACCGCCCGACACGGCGATATGGTTGTCCTTGATCAGCACGGCATCATCAAGGCCGAAGCGGTGGTTCATCCCGCCGCCCGCGCGCACTGCATATTTTTCAAAAATGCGCAGGCCCGGCGTTGTCTTGCGCGTGCAGCAGACATGCGCTTTCGTGCCTTCAATGGCGCGGGCAATCTCGCGCGTTGCCGTGGCAATACCGGACATATGGCCGAGAAAGTTGAGCGCCACGCGCTCTGCCGTGAGGATAGACCGCGCCGCGCCTTCAATGGCGGCAATCGTGTCACCCGGCTCGACATCGGAGCCGTCTTCCCGCACCACGGCGACTTTCAGCGCCGGATCAATCAGCCGGAACGCCATGCGCGCGCAATCAAGCCCGGCGATGCGGCCGGAGACACGTGCATTGAGCAGCACGCGCGCCTTTGCCTCTGCCGGAACGGTCGCCTGCGTGGTGATGTCGCCCGCGCGGCCAAGGTCTTCGGCAAGCGCCATGCGAATGGCGGGCTCGATCATCAGGGCAGGGAGCGGCATCAGCGTCATGCGGTAACCTGTTCTTCTTCTGCGCCCGAGGCGCCAAGGCTTTCTGTTGCCGCATCGCAAATGCGCGCGGCTTCTTTCAGTGTGATGAAGCTGCGATGGCACCAGGCGGCGCGTGGCTCCGCGAAATCGGTGCGGTAATGGCCGCCCCGGCTTTCCTCGCGCGCATAGGCGGCTGCGACGATGAGCTTTGCTGCCGTGGCACTGTTACCGAACAGGCTCGCCGGTCCCGCCGCGCGCTCCAGTCGCTTAATTTCCGCAAGCGCATGGGCAAGCCCGTGCCCGTTGCGCTCCACGCCCGCATAGATGGTCATGGTCTGGCGAAGCTGTTGCATGAAGGGGGCCGTTGCATGGCTGTGTGTGGTAAGCGCGGGCGGGGCAATGTCGCGGCCCGCACGGGCGCCCGGCACAGAGCCTTCAATATCGCTGGCGATCCGCGCGCCAAAGACAATGGCTTCAAGCAGCGAATTGCTGGCAAGCCGGTTTGCGCCATGCATGCCGGTGCAGGCGACCTCGCCACAGGCCCACAGCCCTTCGATCGTGCTCCGCCCATGCGCATCCACATGGATACCGCCCATATGGTAATGCGCGGCGGGCGCGACAGGGATCGGTTCGCGCGCCGGATCAATCCCGAGCGCAAGGCAGTTCGCGTGAACGGTCGGGAAGGCTTCGGCGAAGCGGTCGCCAAGCGCCGCACGCGCATCAAGGAATGCACCGCGCCCCGCCGCAATTTCGCGGAAGATAGCGCGGGCAACAATGTCACGTGGTGCAAGCTCTGCATCTTCGTGGATGGCGGCCATGAAGCGCGTGCCCGCCTTGTTGATGAGGGTCGCGCCTTCGCCACGCAGCGCCTCGGTAACGAGCGGGGCAGGGTCGCGCGTGGAGGCTATCGCGGTCGGGTGAAACTGCACGAACTCGGGATCGGCAATCACCGCACCTGCCCGGGCCGCCATGGCGATGCCTTCGCCGCGCGCCTCGCGCGGATTGGTTGTCACGGCGAAAAGCTGGCCGACACCGCCGGACGCAAGCACCACGGCACGCGCCTTGATGAGAAGCGGCTGCTGTGCTGCTGCTGCATGGGCCGGGCGCGCGAAGATGCCCGCCGCACGACCATTCTCGATGGCAAGTTCACAGGCCGAGAGGCCTTCCATGACAGTGATGGAAGGGCAGGCGCGCACCGCAGCCACAAGCGCCTGCATGATGGCCTTGCCTGCCTGATCGCCCTTCACATGAACAATGCGCCGATGGCTGTGTGCTGCCTCGCGGCCGACCGCGAGCTTGCCTTCAATATCCCGATCAAAGGGAACGCCGAGTCGGAGCAGATCGTCGATGCGAAGCGCCGCCTCCCGCGCGATGGAAAGCGCGGCTTCTTCATCCACCGTGCCGGCCCCTGCCGCAATCGTGTCGGCGGCATGGGACTCAGCCGTATCACCGGCCTCGATTGCAGCTGCAATGCCGCCCTGTGCCCAGGCGCTTGATGCGCCATCACCGATGGGCGCGCCTGCGAGAACGGTGACGGGCCGGGGCGCGAGTTTCAGCGCCGTGAAAAGCCCTGCAAGGCCCGCCCCGACAATGAGAACGTCGCCGGCATCGACAATATTGCCTTGTGCCATGATGGCGCCTCCGGAAAGAGCGGGACTAAAGATGCCGCTCAGTTGCCCAGATTGATCATCCGCTCAACGGCCAGTCGCGCGCGGGCGGCAACGGCAGGATCAACCGTCACTTCCTCACGCATATAGACAAGGCTCTCAAGAATGTTCTTGAGCGAGATGCGCTTCATATGCGGGCAGAGATTGCAGGGGCGCACAAATTCCACATTGGGATTTTCAACCGCCACATTGTCGCTCATGGAGCATTCCGTCACCATGACAACGCGCTTCGGCTGGTTTTCTTTCACCCAGTTGATCATGCCCGAGGTGGAGCCGGAGAAATCCGCTTCCGCCACCACGTCCGGCGGGCATTCAGGATGCGCAATGATGACGATGTTCGGATCGTCCTTGCGATACTGGCGAAGCTCTTCCGCCGTGAAGCGCTCATGCACTTCGCAGTGCCCCTTCCAGGTGAGGATCTTCACATTGGTCTGCTTGGCAATGTTCTGCGCGAGATATTCATCCGGGATGCAGAGCACGCGGTCCGTGCCGAAGCTTTCCACCACCTTCAGCGCATTGGAGGAGGTGCAGCAAATATCGCTTTCCGCCTTCACTTCGGCAGAAGTGTTCACATAGG
>NZ_JBATWS010000134.1:0-8681 GCF_049672805.1 Parvibaculum sp. | reverse complement strand
GAACAAGCGCGAGATCGGCCGCGCCTTCGGCGTGAAGGGCGATGACCGCATCCCCCTGAAGCAAATGCTGAAGGCGATGATGGAAGAAGGCGTGATTGCGCGCGACGACGCGAAAAATCTCCGTCGGACGAATGAGCTGCCGCCCATCACCACCATCGAAATCACGCATACAGACATAGATGGCGACCTCATCGCACGGCCGACAAGCTGGCCGGGCGAAGACCCCGCCCCGTTGATCGTCGTCGCACCTGACGTGTCGCGCGGCAAACGCAATTCCGACGAAGCGCCCGCAGGTGTCGGCGACCGTGTGCTGGCGCGGCTGAGCAAGACGGAAGGCGACAACGAAGCCTATCCTTATGAGGCGCGCGTCATCCGCCGGATCGGTCGCGGTGCAGAACGCATTCTCGGTCTCTATCGCGCAAACCGGAAAGGCCCGAAAGGTCCGGGCAGAGGCGGCCGCCTTGTGCCCGTGGACAAGAAGGTCCGCAACGAATTCGAGATCGCGGCAGAGGATACGGCAGGCGCAGAAGATGGCGATCTGGTGCTTGCCGAAACCATTCCCGGCAAACGCTACGGACTAAGCCGCGCGCGTATCCGCGAAGTCTTTGGCAACAGCGATGATCCCCGCTCGATCAGCCTCATCGCAATCCACACACATGGCATCCCGGATGACTTCCCCGAGGATGTGCTGCGTGAGGCGGAAGCCGCAAAACATCAGGGCCTGAAAGGCCGCACCGACCTGCGCGACATTCCGCTCATCACCATCGACCCGGCAGATGCGCGCGACCATGATGATGCAGTCTGGGCCGCGCCCGATCCTGATCCCAAAAATGAAGGCGGCGTCATTGCCATCGTCGCCATTGCGGATGTGGCCGCCTATGTCCGCCCCGGCTCCGCGATGGACCGCGAAGCAAGGAAGCGCGGCAACTCTACCTACTTCCCCGATCGCGTCGTGCCCATGCTGCCCGAACGCATCTCGAACGATCTCTGCTCGCTGGTCGAGGGCGAAGACCGCGCCTGCTTTGCCGTGCGCATGGTGTTCGACAAGCATGGCAACAAGCGTTCGCATGAGTTCGTGCGGGGGCTGATGCGTTCTGCCGGAAGCCTTTCCTATGCGCAGGTTCAGAACGCAATCAACGGGCAACCGGATGATGCAACCGGCCCGCTGCTTGAGCCTGTGCTGAAGCCGCTATGGGCAGCCTATCGTATCATCGCAAAGGCGCGCGATGAGCGCGGGCCGCTAGATCTCGATCTGCCCGAATACAAGATCGACATCGGCGAGGATGGCCGCGTTGCGGGCGTGCGCATCGGCGACAAGTTCGAGTCGATGAAGCTCATCGAAGAATTCATGATCCAGGCGAATGTCTGCGCCGCCGAAACGGCAGAGCAGCTTCACCGCAAGCTCATCTACCGTATCCATGATGCCCCTTCGCGGGAGAAGCTCGTCGCGCTTGCAGAGTTTCTTGCGACGCTCGATCTGAGCTTCACCAAGGGTGAGAACATCCGACCTGCAAACTTCAACCGCATCCTCAAGCAGGTACACGGCACGGAGCATGATCGCATCGTTTCCGATGTCGTGTTGCGTTCACAGGCACAGGCCGTTTACGCGCCGGACAATATCGGCCACTTCGGCCTCAATCTCCGCCGCTATGCGCACTTCACCTCCCCCATTCGCCGCTATGCCGACCTCACCGTTCACCGCGCGCTTATCGCAGGACTAGGTTTCGGCAAGGACGGGCAGCCCGATGCGGAACTTGCCGAGCTTGCGGAGATTGCCGAACACATCTCCATGACGGAGCGCCGCTCCATGCTTGCCGAGCGCGACTCCAAGGATCGCTTCATCGCCGCTTTCCTTGAATCACGCATCGGCGCGGAGTTCACGGGCCGTATCGCCGGCGTCACGCGGTTCGGCCTTTTTGTGAAGCTGGACGAAACTGGCGCAGATGGTTTCGTTCCCGTCTCAACCCTTGGCGGCGACTTCTTCCACCATGATGAAATCCTCCACGCGCTGATCGGCCAGCGCAGCCGCATTGCCTACAGCCTCGGTGATGCCGTGCGCGTACGCCTTGAGGAAGCCGTGCCGGTGACGGGCGGATTGCGCTTCGAAATCCTCGAAGGCGGCAGCGAAGCCCCCGCAAATGCCGGAAAGGGCCGCTCCCGCTCCCGAACCCATACGGGCCGCAACGGGAAAAAGGAAAAGAAGGGCGCCCGCAAACCCGCGAATTCCCGGCGGTTTCGCTGATAAATCAGCATATTGTGGGCGCGCGGCAACCTGCCACATATCAACGACGGGCTGTTCTGACCATTTTAGGTCGGCAAGGTGCCAGAACTGCCTCACAGAATCGAACTCGCTATGGATATGAGTGACGCTCGCATTTACGAACCTTCTGCGGAAGCCGGACAGCGTCCGGCTCTGACCTCGATTCTGCGCGGTTTCAACTGTCACTGCCCGTCCTGCGGCAAGGGCAAGCTCTTTTACCGCTTCCTCAAGGTGGCAGATAACTGCCCCGAGTGCGGCGAGGAACTGCACCATCACCGCGCGGATGACGCGCCGCCCTATTTCACCATCATGGTGGTGGGGCACATCGTCGTGCCGATGATGCTGTGGCTGGAAGTCGCCTACATGCCGCCGATCTGGGTGCACGTCGCGATCTGGCCGCTGCTGACGCTTGTGCTCTCCCTCTGGTTCCTCCCGCGTCTCAAAGGCGCGACGGTGGGCTGGCAATGGGCACTGCGCATGGACGGCTTCGGCGCAAAAGCCGATACGCAGGATATCTGACGCTGCGTCAGCCATTGCCTTTTCTCCCTCTCTGGCTTTCCCGCTTCTGAGCGGGCATCCTGTATCGAACAGACATTCGAAAGCAGGACTCGGTTATGAGCGAACAGGCAGCGGGGCCTTTCGACCCCAAGAAATCGCGCGAGCAGGAATATCGTGAAGCGACGCAGGGCAAGGCCGTGCGACCGCGCGATGCGGCGACCCTCATCATTGTCCGCCGCGACAGCGCAAAGCCGCAGGTCCTGATGGGCCAGCGTCACGCGAACCACAAGTTCATGCCGAACAAGTTCGTCTTTCCCGGCGGCCGCGTTGACCGCGCCGACAGCCGCATCCGCCCGGCAGAGGATCTGCGCGATCCCGTTGTGCGCCGTCTCCTTGTGCGCATGTCAGGAAAGCCTTCCGAGTTGCGCGCCCGCGCGCTTGGCATGGCCGCGATCCGCGAAACCTTCGAGGAAACTGGCCTCGTCATCGGCAAGCCGACCGACACGCTCCAGAAGAGCAAGCATCCTGACTGGGCAAGCTATTTCGCGCATGGCGTAGGCCCGGCGCTTGGCGCGCTTGATTTCGTGGCCCGCGCCATCACCCCGCCCTACCGCACGCGCCGCTTTGACACGCGCTTCTTCATCGCTGATGCCGAATGTATTCAGGGTGATCCGACAAAGGTTCAGGGGTCGGGCGAATTGCAGGGGCTGCACTGGCTCTCGATTGATGATGCACGCAGCCTCGACCTGCCGAACATCACACGCGTCATTCTGGACGAACTGGATGAACGCCTCTCTCTTTCCCGCGCTGCCCAGTCTCGCCGCACCGTTCCCTTCATCTATTTCCGCAATGGCAATGCCATCCGCGACGCGATCGGGAATTGAGCTGTGAACAGCGTGACAAAAGGGAAGCGCGGCATCCGCCCGCGTGATGCGGCAAGCCTCGTGCTGATCGATGAGCGCGAAAGCGAACCGCGCATCCTGATGGGCCGTCGCCATTCCCGCATGAAGTTCATCCCGGACGCCTTCGTGTTTCCCGGCGGCAAACTTGATGCTGGCGATATTGGCGTGCGACCCGCCGCGACATTCGCGGAACAGACCGCACAGCAGATGAAACATGCCGCCGCCTCGCGCCTCAAGGCCGAAGCGCTTGCAGCCGCCGCCATCCGAGAAACATTCGAGGAAACCGGCCTCCTCGTCGCACATCCAGGCGATATTGGCGATGCCGCGGGCGAGGCCTGGGCGCCCTTCCGCGAGCGTGGCCTCGCCCCTCGTTTCGACGTGCTCGATTTCGTCGCCCGCGCCATTACACCGGCATCAAGCCCCATTCGCTTCCATGCGCGCTTCTTTGCAGCCAGCGCCGAGGCCGCAGAGGGCGATTTGCGCGGGAGCGGCGAACTGGAAGATCTCGGCTGGTACCGGCTTTCAGAAGCACTCAAACTTCCAGTCATTGATGTGACGGAATTTGTGCTGCGCGAGATTGCAGAACGCCATCGGGGACGTGTCCGCGCCCGCGCGCCGCTTTACTGCTACCGGAACGACAAGCCGGTCGTGCGCGGCTGACGTCAGCCCGGTGCCGCAAAGGAGGCCGGTGACAACGGCCCTAAACTGCGCTATCGCCTGCGCCCATGACAGGCCACCCCTCCTCCACGCCGACAGACAGACCTCTCACCGCCGCCGAGCGACGGCGGAGCCTTGCCGCCGTCATCGCCTGCATCTCTGTCGTCGGCATGGGGCTTGGCGTTTCCATTCCACTGCTCGCCCTCCTGATGGAGCGCAATGGCGTTCCGACATCGCTGATCGGTCTCAACACGGCGATGCCGGCGCTTGCAACCTTCATCCTCACGCCATTCATTCCGACGCTGCTGCGGCACATACCGGCGATACCCTTTCTGCTGGCCTGCATCATCGTGTCCGCCATCGCCATGCCGTCCTACTACTACTTTCCAAATGTCTGGCTATGGTTCTTCATCCGCTTTATGAACGGACTGGCACTAACCGGCCTCTTCGTGGTGAGCGAGTTCTGGGTGAACATGCTCGCCGACGACAAGAATCGCGGCCGTCTCATCGGCATTTACGGGACGGTGCTCTCATGCGGCTTCGCATCCGGCCCTGTTCTTCTTTTTCTTGTCGGCACTGAAGGCGTTGCCCCTTTCGCCGCTGTCGGCACACTGATCCTCATAGGCGCTCTGCCACTCGTCATCTTCGGACGCGGTCTCGCGCCGCGCGTCACCGAGCGGCCGAGCCATGCCTTCGTCACCTTTCTGGTCGCAGCCCCTGCCGCCACGCTGGCAGGCTTTGTCTATGGCGCGACGGAGACGAACATCTTCAACATGCTGCCTATCTATGGCGTGCGCATCGGCCTGACGGAGCAGACAGCCGCCTTCGTGCTCTCGCTCTTTGCGGCGGGTAACATCCTCCTGCAAATACCCATCGGCATCTGGTCCGACCGGACGGATCGCCGCCTGGTGCTTCTCTTCTGCGCCACGGTCGGCCTTGCGGGCACGCTGCTGCTTCCCTTTGTCATGCACTCGATCTGGCTCTTCGCGCCCACCCTCTTCTTCTTTGGCGGCGTGGTGGTGGGGCTTTATGCGGTCGGGCTCACCCTGCTTGGCGAGCGATTCAAGGGCGCGAATCTCGCCTCCGCCAATGCGGCTTTCGTCATGATGTTCTCGATTGGCGCCCTTGTCGGCCCCCCGCTCGCAGGCACCGCAATGGATATCTGGAACCCCCACGGCCTGATCGTCGCAATGGCCGGGCTTTGCGCCTTCTATGTCATGGTTGCGGGTTGGCGCTATCTGACCGCGCCCCGCATGCCCTAGGGCGACAAAAACGCAGGTTTCAGCATTCTAAGTCGTTGAAGCCGCCGCTCTCTTCTTGACTTCCGCCGCGTCCTGAGTAGCCTGCGCGCAACTCCGCACATCCACGGCCACGGGGCCGGATTGCGACCTCAATGGCCTTGCGGGCACCGATGCCCGCGCAACTTCAAGGATTTCGCGACATGGCGAAGCCAGCATCCATCAAGATCAAGCTCGAAAGCACGGCGGGCACCGGCTACTTCTATGTCGCTAAGAAGAACAGCCGCACGATGACCGAAAAGCTCGTCATCAAGAAGTATGACCCCATCGCGCGCAAGCATGTCGAGTTCAAGGAAACCAAGATCAAGTGATCTGGCGCAGGCCCGGCCTGCGCTGCCTTCCTGAACGACAGGACAAAATGAAAAGAGCCGGTCCCGAAAGGGCCGGCTCTTTTGCTTTCAGCCTTGAAATGGGTGGCCGACCGGGCCTTCGCGGCATATCAGAGGAGGCCACTCCAAAACCACGCCCCCGGCCGGCCGTGCCTCGCGGACTCAGGAGATGCGGCGAACCTGAGCAGATTCCACGAGGACACATATCGCCGCCCGTTACAGCTCCGGCCTCACCCCCCAGCAAGAGACGGTGCCGATGTCGGCAGCGAAACGAAATAGCCCCATGAAACTAGCACATTCAACTGTGCCATTAAAGGACGGACAGTCAATCCAGCGCAGAAACGTGGTTTAAAACGCATTAACCATGAATAAACATAGTTAACGCGATCCGTGGCGCGCAGAACTATGCGCGGATACAGGACCGTCGACTGATCATCCCGCACTTTCTACTGTGGATAAGCTGGCGTTCGACGAAAATCAGGCAGCTTCCGTGGCCACGCGATTGCGCCCTTCCCGCTTGGCGCGGTAGAGGCCCTGGTCCGCCCGTTCGAGCAGGCGGGCCACCGTGTCCTTCGGACCATTCGTCATCGCGATGCCGATGCTCACCGTCACATCAAGCATCCGCCCCTCTTCATCAATGCGGAAGGGCTTGGCGGCAATGCACTGGCGCAGGCGCTCGGCCACGCTTGTCGCATAGCCGATATCGGTGTCTGGCATCACCACCACGAACTCCTCGCCGCCCAGCCGGCAGGCGAGATCAATGCCGCGCACATTCTTGGCGATGCGGTCGGCAAACTGCTTGAGCACGGCATCACCTGCCGCATGACCATAGGTGTCGTTCACCGACTTGAAGTGGTCGATATCAAAAATGAGAAGCGAGACGGGCTTGCCGGTATTCGCGGCCTCTTCCACCAGCGTCGCCAGATGGCCTTCCATATAGCGGCGATTGTAAAGCCCGGTCAGACCATCGGTGATCGCCAGTTCCAGTCCCTGCTGGAACTTGTCACGCAGATAGTCCTGATAACGCTTGCGACGAAGCTGGCTGCGCGCACGCGCCACAAGCTCGTTCCGCTCGATGGGCCGCACCAGATAATCGTTCACGCCCATATCAAGCGCCCGCACGAGGCGCGGTGTGTCGCCCTCTTCCACGATGGCGAGAATGGGTGTCTGCCGCGTCGCCTCAAGGGAGCGGAGCTGAGAGCAGAGCCGCAACCCGTCATATTCCTGAAGGGTGAGACTCACCACGATGAAATCGAAATCCCCCGCACCGGCAAGCTCGATCAATTCCTGTTGGCTTTCGGCAACGGTTACATGGTGATTTTCGGAAAGCGTTTCGGTGATGCGCTTCAGCGAGGTCGGGCGGTCATCCATGACAAGCGTGCGGCCCGGCTCCGACAGGAGAATGCTGTCGCCTTCTTTCGTGCCGAGCGCGCCGATGCGCTGGCCCGTTGCCTCGCGCATGCGAAGCTCGTCCGTCACCATTTTCAGACGCACAAGACTGCGTACCCGCGCAAACAGCGCGAGATCGTTCAGCGGCTTGGTAAGAAAGTCATCGGCACCGGCCTCAAGGCCCTGCACCCGGTCTTTTGGCTGATCGAGCGCCGTTACCATGATGACGGGAATGTGCTCCGTCTCCGGCATGGCTTTCAGCCGGCGGCACACTTCAAACCCGTCCATGCCGGGCATCATCACATCGAGCAGAATGATATCCGGCGGCTGCTCCTTCACAATCTCCAGCGCTTCCATGCCGGAGCTTGCCTTGAGCACGTCGAAATATTCAGCTGTCAGTTTTGCATCCAGCAGCTTCAGATTGGCCGGAACGTCATCGACGACAAGAACACGAGCAGTCACTCTGCCCTCTCCTCGAAGATAGGGGGGCTCTTAGCGAAGAAACCGCTGAACCGTTTCAAGGAACTGGGTTACCGAAATCGGCTTGGAGATATAGGCCTCGCAGCCACCCTCACGGATCTTCTCTTCGTCCCCCTTCATGGCGAAAGCGGTGACGGCCACAACCGGGATGCTGCGCAGGTTGTCGTCTTCCTTGATCCACTTGGTGACTTCAAGCCCGGAAACTTCCGGAAGCTGGATGTCCATCAGGATCAGGTCAGGACGGTTCGTCCGCGCGATTTCCAGCGCCTCGATTCCATCACGCGTCTGCAGCGTCTCGTAGCCATGCGCATCCAGAAGGTCGTGAAAGAGCTTCATGTTGAGCTCATTATCCTCGACGATCAGGACTTTCTTCGACATTGCGTCCATTGCTCCAGAACTCCACCTGTGCCGGGCTCGCCCGAACCTGTATCGTGATGCCCGGCTGTCGGGGCGAATCCTCTGGGGGTCATAAGACCCCAATATCCTTAACCAACCCTTTACCCGCCCTCTCCGACTGACCGGATTTGGGAGGTTTCGCATTAAAACCCGCCTATGATTAAGTTTGCGTGAGCGGCAGGAGTTAAAGTCCGGGACGAAGCCGCGCCGCGCGGGATTATGGGATTTGT
Source organism: Parvibaculum sp. (assembly GCF_049672805.1). GTDB lineage: Bacteria > Pseudomonadota > Alphaproteobacteria > Parvibaculales > Parvibaculaceae > Parvibaculum. Next base: position 242 of record NZ_JBATWS010000134.1, on the reverse strand, counting down.
TCATGACGAGAGATGAAGCCGAAATGCTGGCGATTCGCGCCCTTGGCCATATCGCGGCGGATGAGGATCTGCTGGGCGACTTCATGGCGCTTTCCGGCCTTTCAACCGACGAATTGCGCGCCCGCGCCGGGGAGCCGGAACTGCTGGGCGGCATTCTCGACTTCATGCTGGCGGATGAAGCGCGCCTTCTCGCCTTTTGCGAGGCGGAGGAGCTGCGCCCGGAACTCCCTGCCCGTGCGCGC
>NZ_JBATWS010000133.1:0-21740 GCF_049672805.1 Parvibaculum sp. | reverse complement strand
ATGGCGAAAAAGGCGACGGACAAATCCACTGCCGCGAATAAAAAACCCGTAGCGAAGAAAGCCGCTGCAGCAAAGAAAGCTGCCCCGGCAAAAGCGACAGCCGCAAAGAAGACGGCAGCAAAAAAGCCTGCCGCAAAGAAGGCCGTAGCGAAGAAGACCACCGCGGCGAAGCCTGCTGCCAAGAAGCCCGCTGCGAAAAAGGCTGCGCCGAAGAAGGCCGTTGCTGCAAAGAAGCCCGCAGCCAAGAAGGCAACCGCGAAAAAGACCGTTACCCCGAAAGCCAAGGCCACGGCGAAGAAGGCCGTTACGACCGCCCGCAAGGCGAAGAAGGCTGCCCCCGGCGCCGCCGCGCGCAAGACGGCCCAGAAGGCAACGCGCGCCGCAAAGCGTGACGTGAAGGTTGTGAAGAAAGCCGCCGTCGCCGCAAAGAAGGCAACGGCAAAGAAGCCTGCTGCAAAGAAAGCAGCAGCAGCGAAGAAGCCCGTCGCAAAGAAGGCGACGGCCGCAAAGAAGCCCGCAGCAAAAAAGACCACGACTGCGAAGAAAGCCGCTCCGGCCACGAAGCCGGCAGCGAAGAAATCTGTGACGAAGGCTGCGGCGGGCAAGACTGCCGCATCCGCCCCCAAGAAGGCCCGTAAAGTGAGTAAGACAACTTCCCAGAGCAACAGCTTCGGCGCGCGCAAGGTGCTGAAGGTTGGTAAGCGCAACTACACCTATTTCAGCCTGCCGGCTGCAGAAAAGGCCGGCCTTGCCGGTATTTCGCGTCTGCCTTTCTCCATGAAAGTGCTGCTCGAAAATCTGCTGCGCTATGAAGACGGTCGCACCGTCACCCGCGAGGATATCGAGGCGGTGAAGACCTGGCTCGAGACGCGCACCTCTGACCGCGAAATCGCCTATCGCCCGGCCCGCGTGCTGATGCAGGACTTCACCGGCGTTCCCGCCGTTGTGGACCTTGCCGCCATGCGCGATGCCGTGAAGAACCTTGGCAGCAACCCACAGAAGATCAATCCGCTGGTGCCGGTCGATCTCGTCATCGACCACTCGGTCATGGTGGACAAGTTCGGCACGCCGACCGCCTTCCGCGAGAACACGGAAATCGAATATCAGCGCAACCGCGAGCGCTATGAGTTCCTGCGCTGGGGTTCGCGCGCCTTCAACAATTTCCGCGTCGTGCCGCCGGGCACGGGCATCTGCCACCAGGTGAACCTCGAATATCTTGCCCAGACCGTCTGGACCAAGACCGAAGGCAAGGAAGAAATCGCCTATCCCGACACCTGCGTCGGCACGGACAGCCACACCACCATGGTGAACGGCCTTGCCGTTCTCGGCTGGGGCGTGGGCGGCATCGAAGCGGAAGCGGCCATGCTCGGCCAGCCCGTCTCCATGCTCATCCCGGAAGTGATCGGCTTCAAGCTGACCGGCAAGCTCAATGACGGCGTGACAGCGACCGACATGGTGCTCACCGTCACCGAGATGCTCCGCAAGAAGGGCGTGGTCGGCAAGTTCGTCGAATATTACGGCAACGGCCTCGACAATCTCTCGCTTGAAGACCGCGCGACCATCGCCAACATGGCACCGGAATATGGCGCAACCTGCGGCTTCTTCCCGGTGGATGACGAGACGCTGAAATATCTCCGCGCCACGGGCCGCTCGGAAGAGCGCGTCGCCCTCGTCGAAGCCTATGCGAAGGCGCAGGGCATGTTCCGTGAAAAGGACATGGAAGACCCGATCTTCACAGACACGCTGTCGCTCGACCTCAGCACCGTCGTGCCGAGCCTTGCAGGCCCGAAGCGTCCGCAGGACCGCGTGGCGCTGACGGATGTGAAGCAGAGCTTCCTTGCTTCGCTTGAAGGCGAATTCGGCAAGCCCGGCCAGGCCGGAACGCGCGTTCCCGTTGAAGGCCGCGACCATGATCTCGGTCACGGCGACGTGGTGATTGCCGCGATCACCTCCTGCACCAACACCTCCAACCCGAACGTGCTGGTGGCCGCAGGCCTCGTTGCCCGCAACGCCCGCAAGCTCGGCCTCAAGGTGAAGCCCTGGGTGAAGACCTCTCTCGCCCCCGGCTCGCAGGTTGTGACCGACTATCTCACCAAGTCCGGCCTGCAGGACGATCTCGACGCGCTCGGCTTCGATCTCGTCGGCTATGGCTGCACGACCTGTATCGGCAACTCCGGTCCGCTTCCGACCGAAATCAGCCAGGCGATCAACAAGAACGATCTCGTGGCTTCCGCCGTTCTGTCGGGCAACCGCAACTTCGAAGGCCGCGTGTCGCCGGATGTGCGGGCGAACTATCTCGCCTCGCCGCCCCTCGTCGTCGCCTATGCGCTGGCAGGCTCCACCCAGATCGACCTCACGAGCGAACCGCTCGGCACGGGCAGCAATGGCCAGCCGGTGTATCTCAAGGACATCTGGCCGAGCACGCAGGAAGTTGCCGAAACGGTGCGCGCCTGCGTCACGCCGGAAATGTTCCGCGAGCGCTATGCCAACGTCTTTGACGGCGATGATGCATGGAAGAGCATCAATGTGTCGGGCGGCCTCACCTATGACTGGGATGCCGACTCGACCTATGTGCAGAACCCGCCCTACTTCGTCGACATGGGCCGCGAACCTGCTCCGCTCAGCGATGTGAAGGATGCGCGCATCCTCGGTCTCTTCGGTGACTCGATCACGACCGACCACATCTCGCCCGCGGGCAACATCAAGGTTCAGAGCCCGGCCGGTGCCTACCTCAACTCCAAGCAGGTCGGCGCTCAGGACTTCAACTCCTATGGCGCGCGCCGTGGCAACCATGAAGTCATGATGCGCGGCACCTTCGCCAATATCCGCATCAAGAACCAGATGCTGAAGGGCATTGAAGGCGGCCTGACCAAGCTGCAGCCGGAAGGCACGCAGATGCCGATCTATGATGCGGCAATGGAGTACAAGCGCCGCAACGTTCCGCTCGTCATCTTTGCGGGCAAGGAATATGGCACCGGTTCCAGCCGCGACTGGGCGGCGAAGGGCACCATGCTCCTTGGCGTGAAAGCCGTGATCGCGCAGAGCTTCGAGCGTATCCACCGTTCGAACCTGGTCGGCATGGGCGTGGCACCGCTCCAGTTCCTGAACGACATGAGCTGGCAGTCACTCGGCCTTGACGGCTCGGAGACGGTGACGATCGAAGGCCTCGCCAATGTGAAGCCGCGCAGCAAGGTCAACGCGGTCATCACCTTTGCCGATGGCGCCAGGCAGTCCGTCGAACTTCTCTGCCGCATCGATACGCAGGATGAAGTCGAATATTACGAGCATGGCGGCATCCTCCAATATGTGCTGCGGAACCTCGCAGCCTGAGGAAGAAGCAACCTCAAATGAAAAGGGCGTCCTTCGGGACGCCCTTTTTTATTGCCGTGATGAAGTGAGGCTTATTCGACCGGCACCGACATGAAATCCGCCGGGCCTGCCTCGCGCGTTACCGCATCGAGCGTCTGCACAAGCTGGTTGCTCGTATCCTGCGGCAGCTTGTAGGCCCAGGCAGAAAGCCGCGCGGAAAGCTTGTCCGCCCGCGCCTTCGCCGCTTCCATGTCAGAGCCTTCAACCGCAAGCTCGGGATCAAGCTCCACCGGGAAGGCACCCCAGAGCGCACCGCCCTGCCCTCCCATGATCAGGGAGAGACGCAGGCCGTCGAAAGTTTCCACGGTCACGCGCGGACCTTCTTCCGGCATTTCAAGCGTCTCGGCGGGCACCACATCATCGAAACTCGATTCGAGAATGGCTTCCGCCGTCTTGTTGATGACGGGCGCCCCGCGCGTCGCACGGCCCTCCGGTATATTGGCGAGAACGAAATCGGCGGCAGAGCGATCTGCCCGTTCCATCACCACCGGATGTTCGGTGCCCGCCCAGAGCGTGACACGCGCCACATCTTCGCGCGGAATATCGACAAAGGCCGGATCAAGCCAGGCGACCGCATTCTTGTGGAGCGGCATGTGGCCGCGCGCGAGCCAGGACTGGTCCTCGCCGTCGCGCCGCACATAGATGAGGCCTTCACCCTTCACATCGACTGCCCGCTCCGGCACCTTGCCGACGAGAAGACCCGCCATGCGCTCTTCCCCGCTGAAATATTCGATGCGAATGGCAGAGCCGATATCTTCCGGCTTCATCAGGCCGAGATTGCGGTGCCATTCAGGATTGGCCGTGCGCGGCTCATAGGCTTCCATATTGCCCGCGCCCAGAAGTGCGCGACGCACCAGCTCATCATCCGCCGGATAGCCCGCCCGCGAGGTGATGCCCCAGCGGCCATCCTCCTTGCGGATCATCTCCACAATTTCCTCGCCGCCCATACCGCGGCTCGACGTGTAAACAATGCGGTCCACGCGGTCGAGCTTCGTTGCAAGCCCCTCAAAAAGGGGATGCGGCACGAAATTGGTCCGCACACTGCTCTGATCATTGATGACCGCAACACTTGCCGCGACAACGGCAATCGCGGTGGCACCTGCCAGGATGACGAGGTTTCGCAGAGGCTTGTTGCCCCGAAGGGCGGCGCGCGAAGCACTCATGTTCAGGCCCCCTTTTCCACTGTCGCCTTGCGGCGGCGATAACGCAGGAATGCGGCCACCAGCGCCACGAGGGCAAGGATGATCGGCACCAGCGCGATATTCACGAAATGAAGCTGCGCACCGAGGTTTTCAACATCGCGGCGCAGATCGCGCTGCACATCGCGCAGCTTCTTGCGGCTGTCGAGAAGCTCGGCACGGAAGCGCGCAATGGCTTCTTCTTCCGCTTCTGTTGCGCCGCGTTCGGCCATGCCGCCGATCTGGATTTCGGTGAGGTTGCGCTCGGCTTCCGCAATCTTCTTCTCAAGCGCTTCCTGCTCGGCAAGGAAGCGGCGCTCCGCATTGCGCTGAAGCTCTTCCACCACCGTGAAGGGCCGGTCGATCTTGTCGCGCGCACGCAGCGAGATCAGTTCGTTCGAGCCCATCAGATTGTCGATGGCCGACATGATGAAAACCGCATTGTCGGCAATCGGCTGCGCGATGCGTTCGCCAAGATAGGACTCAGTCCGCACCCAGAAGCGGTCATCGAAAATATCGCTATCGGCAAAGATGATGATGTTGGCGTCTTCCTTCGAAGCCGCAATATGCTCGCCCGCCTTCTGCAGCCCCCGGCGCGGCTTCTGCCCGTCCGGCAGCACCTCAGCATCAGGCTGTGCTTCGAAGGCACTCTTCACCGGGCCGGAGAGACGCGCCGCAATGACATATTTCTCGCCCGTCGGGTTGAAGTTCCGCAGCAACGCATCGGGCTGCGGACCTGTCTTCACATAGTCCACATCGTAAAGCTGCGCATCTTCCGTCGAGAAGACGAGCGGCGTGAAGGTCGTCGTCGCGCCTTCCACCGGCGTGAAGTGACCAACCGTGCCGAGATTGAGCCGCGATACCTCGGAGGTGACGATATCCTCACCATCAAGATTGTCGCGCGGCACGGCAAGCCAGATGACGTAGTCGCTTTCCTGCCGCCGCGCATCGAGCCCGGTGCGCACGCGCTGCGCAATCGCCCTGTCGCCGACGATCTTGGACGGATCGTAATGCACGCCCCAGCTTTCAAGCAGCGGGCCGAGATCCGACTTTTCGGTATAGCCACGGATCGGCTCGCCATTCGGCCCCGCGGTGAGGCTTACTTCCGAATGCGGATCGACAAAGGCAAGCACATGGCCGCCCCGCATGACGAACTGGTCAACGGCATAGAGCGTGCGCCCGTCGAGCGGCCGCGGATGCACGATCATCAGCACATCCACCCGGTCCGGCACCACTTCGAACTGCTGCTCCAGAAACTCGATCTGGAAACGGTCGCGCAGCTCTTCATAGATCATGAAGGGCAGCGACTCGCCGCGCATTGCCGACATGAGCCCGCCCGTGCCCGTATCGATGGGCAGATTGGTGACGATGCCGAGAACCGGGCGCTGCGGGCGGCTCAGATTCTGGATCATGCGCGCAATGTCATATTCGAGATATTGCTCACGCTCATCCGTGAAGAAGGGGATCGATTCCAGCCCGTCCACCGCATTGGTGCCGACAAGGCCGAAATAGATGATGTCACCCGACTGTGTCGGCGCGCCCTTGAGGCCGAGCGACATGGCGAGATCTTCCTCTTCCGAGAAAGGCTCGGGATCGATCACTTCAAGCCGCAACATGCCACCTGAATGTGCGCGGATTTCTTCCAGGAGATCGCGCACATGACCGGCATAAGTACGAATACGGGCATAATCCGTTGCAAGTTTTTCCGAATAGAAAAAGCGCAGCGTGATCGGTTCTTCGATCCGCGACACCACATCCACCGTGCCCGCCGACAGGGTGTAGAGATTGTTCTCGGTGAGATCGATACGCGCGGAACGGAACATGATGTTCGAAAACATGTTCACCGCGAGGAAGAGCACGGCAAGCAGCACCAGCGTGATGACGCGATAGGCCGAACGGCTGATCTGTTGGTTCAGCATCAGATCACCCCGCCTTCTTCATATCGACGACGATACCGCAGGCAATGAGCCATACGGCGATCAGCGAGGAGAAATAGATCACGTCGCGCAGATCAATGACGCCGCGCGTGATCGCGTTGAAATGGGTCAGGAAGGAGAAGGACGCGATGGTGGAAACCACCTGTTGCGGCGCCCAGCTTGCGAAGAAATCCGTCACGATGGGAAGCCCCGAAACCGTGAAGAGGAAACACACAACCACGCTCACCACAAAGGCGATGACCTGATTGCGCGTGACCGCCGAAAGGCAGGAGCCGATGGCGAGATAGCCGCCCGCCATGAAGAAGCTGCCAATATAGCCGGCAAGGATCACACCATTATCCGGATTGCCGAGATAATTGACTGTGAGCCACATCGGAAAGGTGAGCGCGAGCGCTATGCCGGAGAAAACCCAGGCCGCGAGAAACTTGCCCAGCACCGCCGCCCAAAGCGGGATCGGCAGCGAGAGCAGAAGCTCGATCGATCCCGTGCGCCGCTCTTCCGCCCAAAGCCGCATGGAGATGGCCGGAATAAGGAAGAGATAGAGCCAGGGATGGAAATTGAAGAAGATGGTGAGATCCGCCTGCCCGCTCTCGTAATAGCCGCCGAGATAGAAGGTGAAGGCGCCCATCGTGAAGAGGAAAATCACGATGAAGATGAACGCGAGCGGTGTGGCGAAATAGCCGCCAAGCTCGCGGCGGAAAATAGCGAGAAGTTCGTTCATGCCGCGCTCCTTCCGGCGGTATCGGAGCGCGTAAGGCTGCGGAACACTTCATCAAGGCGGCCCGGCTCGCCATAAAGCGCGCGCACATGCCAGCCTTCTTCACGCGCAAGCCGCGCCACCGCATCAATAAGCTGCGTGTCATCGGGGGAGTTGGCTTCGGGGAAGAGCGTGAAAGTCGTCTCCTCGCCGCGCGGCAGCACCTCGATACTTGAAATGTTCGGGATGTTGCGGAGCTGGTCGGCAATCACGACCGTGCTCTGGCCGCTCAGTGTGAGCGATACCGCATTGTGATAGCGCGAGCGCGCCATCAGCGCACCGGGTGTGCCATCGGCCACCACACGGCCGCGATCAATGATGAGCGCGCGGGTGCAGATCGCATCCACCTCTTCGAGAATATGGGTGGAGATGATGATGGCCTTTTCCTTCGCCATACGGCCGATCAGCTTGCGCACTTCGAATTTCTGATTCGGATCGAGACCATCCGTCGGCTCGTCCATGATCAGCACGGGCGGATTGTGCAGGATCGCCTGCGCAAGCCCGACGCGGCGGCGGAAGCCTTTGGAGAGCGTGTCGATGGGCTGTTCCAGCACGGAGTGAAGCTCGGTCGCTTCTACAGCGCGCTCAATGGCATCACTTGCTTCCTTGCCCGAAAGACGGCGCACCCGCGCGATGAAGGCGAGAAAGCCGCGCGTTGTCATGTCGCCATAGGCAGGCGCACCTTCCGGCAGATAACCGATCTCGCGCTGTGCCTGAAGAGGGGACTGGATAATGTCGTGACCACAGATACGCGCCGTTCCCGCGCTGGGCGCGAGAAAGCCGGTGATCATTTTCATCGTCGTGGATTTGCCCGCACCATTCGGTCCGAGAAAGCCGAGAACCTCGCCACGCCGAACCTCAAAGCTGATCGTGTCAACGGCGGTGAACGGGCCAAACCGCTTGGCAAGCCCGTCAATGACGATCATCGGCTCGCCGCTTTCCTGCGCCGGGCGGTCTTCGCTCGTCATGCTCTTCGTGGAACCGCTTATGATGTCTCTCCCCGGCGGATTTGACGAAGGTAAACCTCCGTTCCGTTGTCTCTTCTTATCACCACGCCGCTCCCCTAGGCGTGAATTTTGTGTAGGCCACGCCGCCTGACCCTTCAAGTGAAAGATGTTTCATTTTCTGGCGACTACGGACAATGCGCGCACAAGCCGGAAAAGAAAAAGGCCGCTCGGGAGGGGGGGGATCCCGAGCGGCCGCAGCTTATAGCTGATCTTGTTGCTCACCCCGAGGGGGAAGGGGTTGGCCCGGCTCCCCCAATCTATCCCGGTGGGGCTGGGGGGCTGATGAAACCGGAACGTCGCAAGGAACCGGGCCAGTGAGGCAACGGTGATAAGATGGAGGGCCAGTGTGGCTGGCGAAGGGCTGAAACAAGGCAATATTGTGGATTTGTCGCTCATGACCCCCGCGATGAAAACCCGCAGAAAACCTTGTTTTTCTCAGCGGCGGACGTGTTCGTTTGACCGTCCTTGTGTCGTGCTGCTGTCATGCCATGCGCGATGTGTGCGTTAGTGGAACAAAAAAGAAGAAGGACCGCCCGGCATGACAGACAGCTCGCCTGACGGAACCGGCAGGACGAATGAGGCAGCACCGCTGAGCCTTGTTCCGGCGCCATCCTCCCTTTCCGCGAGGGAGGCGGAAGTCTTCTTCAATCGCGCCGAGCTTGACGCCATCCTCTCCGTCTATGGACGCAAGGTTGCGGAAGGCGAGTGGCGCGACTATGCGATGGGCGGCTCAAAAGACGTTGCGGTCTTCGCCGTTTTCCGGCGCACCAGCGAAATCCCTCTCTATCGCATCGAGAAGCGCCCCAAGCTTGCGCGCAGACAGGGCGCCTACAGCGTCATCGCCGCAAGCGGCCAGATATTGAAGCGCGGGCATGAACTTTCGCAGGTGCTGCGCATCTTCGAGAAGCGCAAGCTCCGCCTTGTCGATGACTGAGCACGGACAGCCTCTCCAATGCAAAAAGCCCCAGCATCGCTGCCGGGGCTTTGTTGTTTGTGTCGCGTCACGCCTAGTTGCGCTGCGTGCCGAGGAACTGCAGCAGGAACATGAACATGTTGATGAAGTCGAGATAGAGCGAGAGAGCGCCCATCACCGCCTTCTTGCCAGCGGCGGCAACGCTGTCGCCTTCATAGTACATGCCCTTGATGCGCTGCGTGTCATAGGCGGTGAGACCCGCAAAGATCAGTACGCCAAGCACCGAGATCGCAAACTGCAGCGCCGAGCTCTGCAGGAAGAAGTTCACCACCATCGCGATGAGAATACCGACCAGACCCATGAAAAGGAACGATCCCATTCCGGTCAGGTCACGCTTCGTCGTGTAGCCGTAAAGGCTGAGCGAGCCGAAGGCTGCTGCCGTCACGAAGAAGGTTGTGGTGATGCTCTCGCCCGTAAAGACGAGGAAAATCGAAGAGAGCGAAAGCCCCATCACCGCCGCAAAGGTCCAGAAAATCATCTGGGTCGCAGCAAGGCTCAGCTTCTGGATGCCGAAGCTCAGCACGAGAACGAAGGCGAGCGGCGCGAGCATGACAACCCAGCGCAGCGGGCTCGTATAGAGCGTCTCACCAAAGCTCGTGAGCAGCGGCCCACCCGCCGTTTCCTGCACGGCAGCGGCATAGGCGAAATAGGCGACCAACCCGGTCAGGGCGAGAGCGCCTGCCATATAGTTGTAAACGCTGAGCATATAGCTCCGCAGGCCCTGGTCGATCGACATGTCGGCGGTCGCGCCGAGCCGTGTCTGGTGGAGCCGTTCCTGATTGTAATTCGCCATAGATACGCACCCTCCTTGGTGTGTGCTTGCACATATATTGGCCGGAGGCTGTGCGAATTCAAGCAAAACCGGGCCCTGGAGCGCCCGCTCACAAAGGCTTGATCGTGGAAGCGGCGCCTCGCAGCGGCCTAATCAACCCGCAAGACGGGGGCCGCAGGCATGGAAAGCGCCCGCCATGTCCCCATAAGGCCGAGCAGGACGGTGACGAAGGTCGCCCCGATCACGGTTAATGCGAGCGTGCCGGGCAGGAAGTGCCAGGGAAGCTCCATCAGCACCGTCACCACCACCCAGGCAGCGACCGTGCCCGCAAGGGCGGCCACCAGCGCCGTCGCAAGGCCAAGCACGGCATATTCTCTTATATAGATGCCGAGAATGCGCGCGCGTGTGGCCCCCAGCACCTTCAGCACCACCGCATCGCGCACGCGCGAACGAAAGCCTGCCGCCATCGCCCCGGCCAGCACGAGAATGCCTGCAACAAGCGTGATGCCGCCCGTGGCCCGGACGGCGACCGCAAAATTGCCGAGCAGCTCGTTCACCGCTTCGAGCGCCTCGCGCACGCGGACAGAAGTGATGTTCGGAAATGCCGATGTCACTTCCCGTTCCAGCGCCTCCTCGGCAAGCGGACCGCCGCTCATCTCGACGGTTGCGAGTACCGTATGCGGCGCGGCGGAAAGCATACCCGGCGAGAAGACCAGCACGAAATTGATGCCGAGATTGGTCCAGTCGATCTGGCGCGTATTCGCAATCTCCGCCGTGATTTCGCGGCCGAGCACATTGATCGTGATGGTGTCACCGATATTGACGCCGAAACCCTGCGCAAGTTCTTCTGAGAAGGAGACAAGCGGCGGGCCGGAATAGTCAGCGGGCCACCAGCTTCCCCGCACCAGGGACGAGCCTTCGGGTAATTCCGCTGAATAGGTAATGCCCCTGTCGCCGCGCAGCGCCCATTGCGCTTCCTGCGCCACGGTGAGCTGATCGGCGGGAATGCCGTTCACGGCGGCGATCTTCCCGCGCAGCATGGGTACACGGTTGAAGCCCGTCACATCATCTCGTGCAACGACGAGTGTCTCCAGCGCATCGATCTGATCGGGCTGCACATCGACAAAGAAGAAGGCAGGTGCGCGATCCGGCAGGTCGCGCGTGATCTCGCCCGTGAGATTGCCATTGATGAGCGATACGGTGACGAGAAGCGTAAGGCCAAGACCGAGCGACAGCACAACGGCCGGCGTCGGTGCACCGGGGCGATGAATATTGGCAAGCGCAAGCCGCAACTCTGGTGAACGCAGGCGCGGCGCCCGTGCCGCAAGCGCCATGATGCCGCGCGCCGCAAGCGAGAGCAGGACAAAGACACCAGCGGCCCCCAGCACAAACCAGATGGCAAAGAGACGCTCTTCGGCAAGGGCAATGGCAAGCCCTGCAAGCAGCGCAAGCGTTGCCGCCGTCGCCGCCATGTAACCGGCGCGCGGGAAGCGCCGCACCGGCGCGATGAGATCGCGGAAAAGGCTCGTCGCCGGAATCTCCCGCGCGCGCGCAAGCGGCCAGATCGCAAAAGCAAGCGCCGTGAGAACACCATAAGCAGCCGCCAGCAGCAACGGCCCGCCATAAATGCCAAGCTCTGCGGGCACAGGGATCATGTCGCCCGCCACCGCTTCCACGAGGAAGGGCATGGTCGCGCCAATGAGAAGACCGATAATGATGCCCGCCGCCGCAAGCGCCATGACCTGCAACAGATAGAGCCGGAAGATGAGCGCGCCCGGTGCACCGAGACATTTGAAAATCGCAATCGTCGTGCGCTTGCCATCAATATGCGATTTGACGGCATTGGCAACGCCGACACCGCCAACCACAAGCGCCGTCAATCCGACCAGCGACAGAAAGAGCGCGACACGTTCGACAAAGCGGCGCACGCCCGGCGCGCTGTCGCTTCTGTCCTGCACACGCCAGCCCGCATCGGGAAAGCGGTCGGTGAGCGCCGCCGTCCATACCGCAATATCGGCGGGCGAGCGCGCCGCATCGCCGAGGCGAATCCGGTAGTGATATTCAACAAGGCTGCCCGGCTGCACGAGGCCCGTGCCGTTCAGCGCATCTCGCGAGATCATCGCACGGGGGCCGAGCGCAAAACCATCCGATACGCGATCCGGCTCCTTCACGATGGTTGCGCGAAGATCGAACTCCTGTTCACCGATCCGCACCGCATCACCCACTTCTACGCCAAGCCGCGAAAGAAGATTGGGCTCGACCACAAGGCCGGGTCGGCCATTGCGAAACTGCAAGGCTTCTTCAAGCGGCTGCTCGGGTGAGAGCATCACGCGGCCATAAAGCGGATAGGCGCGATCCACCGCCTTCAGCTCCACCAGCGTCTGCCCGCGCGCGGCATTTTCATCGGCGCTGCGGGCCATGGCGCGCATTTCGGCGGAGGACGTGACCTCTGCATCGCGCGCAAACCAGGCGCGTTCTTCCGCGCTTGCTTCGCGGTGAATGAGACGTATGCTGACATCGCCGCCAAGAATATCCTGTCCGCCTTCCGCAAGGCCGCGCGTCAGCGCCGCCGAAACGGAGCCGACACCCGCAATCGCCGCGACGCCCAGCGCAAGACAGGCGATGAAAACGCGGAAGCCACTAATGCCGCCGCGCAATTCGCGCCGCGCAAGCCGGGCCGCAAGCGCAAGCGACGTCGCCTTGCCGCTCATGCGGATGCTCCCGCCTCGATCCGCTCCACAAGACCGTCGCGGAGCCGGACGACCCGGTCGCAGCGCGCGGCCAGCGCTTCATCATGGGTGATGAGGACAAGCGTTGCATTGCGCCGCGCGTGAAGATCGAACATCAGCTCGACAATCTCATGGCCCGTTGACTGATCGAGATTGCCGGTCGGCTCATCCGCCAGCAGAATTTCGGGATCACCCGCGACAGCCCGCGCCAGCGCCACGCGCTGCTGCTCACCGCCTGAAAGCTGCCCCGGATAATGGGTGAGGCGATGGCCGAGGCCGACAAGCTTCAACTCCTCTTCCGCCCGGTCGAAGGCATCCGCCCTGCCCGCAAATTCAAGCGGGATAGCGACATTCTCAAGCGCCGTCATGGTGGGAATGAGGTGGAAAGACTGGAAGACGATGCCTATGTGATCGCGGCGGAAACGGGCAAGCTCGTCCTCACCCAGCTTCGTGAAATCGGCACCGGCACAAATGACCCGCCCCGAACTTGGCCGCTCAAGACCGGCCAGCACCATGAGGAGCGTCGATTTGCCGGAGCCGGAGGGACCGACAAGACCCGCCGTCTCGCCCTTGGCGATCCGAAGATCAATGCCCTTGAGAATATTGACCGGCCCCGCAGTGCTCGGCAGGCTGAGTTTCACGCTGTCGAGTTCGATGATTGCGTCGGTCAAAAAATCGCCTTCCCTGTGGTCTTGTCTGGATCGCCTTGTCAGGCAAGCGGATGGAACATTAGGCCTCGGAAGCGGGAATGAAAACGACGGGGCGGATTTGGCCCCGGCGACACTCGACCCGACACTCGAAACAAAAAGTGAGTTACCTCATGCGATATGGCCACGCGGCTTCGCTTTGCAAGTTCTTCTTCAGCGCGGCACTTCTCTTTACCGTCGCCCTCACCACACCCTCTTTCGCGGCAGGGCAAAGCGCCGGAGCGGATGAGAAAACCTCAAGGGAAATCACCATTGTTGCGCTGGGCGACAGCCTCACGGCGGGTTATCTGCTCGGCCCGTCCGAAGGCTTTGCGGACCGCCTGCAAGCCGCCCTGCACGAGGCCGGTCACGACAATGTGAAAGTCCTCAATGCGGGTGTGTCCGGCGATACGAGCGCGGGCGGCCTTGCCCGGCTCGACTGGGCGGTGGGGCCGGAGGCCGATGCCGTAATCGTGGAGCTTGGCGCCAATGATGCGCTGCGGGCGATCGACCCGGAGCTTACCCGCAAGAATCTGGGAGAGATCGTCTCCCGGCTCAAGGCGCGGGGCCTGCCTGTTCTGCTGGCGGGCATGCTCGCCCCGCCCAATCTGGGCCGCGACTATGGCGAGGCCTTCAATTCGATCTACCCGGACCTCGCACGCGAACACGGCCTCATCCTCTATCCCTTCTTCCTCCAGGGCGTGGCTGGCGAGCGGCACCTCAACCTTGCAGATGGCATCCATCCGACCGCCGAGGGCATCGACATCATCGTCAGGGGCATCCTCCCCAGCATCGAGAAGCTGATTGCCGAGGTTCAGGAGAGATAGTCGGAAAGATTGCCCCGCCTGCCACTCTGGTGAGATAAAGGCGGAAACGGAAACAACAAAAATATCTTCGGGGGGCTTCCTATGGAGTATCGCGAACTCGGGCGCACCGGCATCAAGGTGAGCGCCATCTGCCTTGGCACCATGACCTGGGGCCAGCAGAACACCGAGGCAGAAGGCCATGAGCAGATGGATTATGCCATCGACAATGGCATCAACTTCTTCGACACGGCGGAAATGTATGCCGTGCCGCCGCGGGCAGAAACGCAAGGCGCGACCGAAAAGATCATCGGCAGCTGGTTCAAGGCGCGCGGCAATCGCGACAAGGTGATTCTCGCAACCAAAGTTGCCGGTCGCAGCCCGATGAAATGGCTCCGCCGCGACGGCTCCGGCACGGAACAGAGCCGCGCCCAGATTCTCGAAGCGGTGGACCGGAGCCTTGAGCGCCTCCAGACCGATTACATCGATCTCTACCAGCTTCACTGGCCGGACCGTCCGATCAACCTGTTCGGCGGCCTTGGCTACAAGCATATGGAAGGCCCGACCAATCCGATCCCCGAAATCCTCGAAACACTTCAGGAAATCGTGAAGGCAGGCAAGGTCCGCTATATCGGCCTTTCCAATGAAACCCCCTGGGGCACGATGACCTTCCTCCATCATGCGGAGATGAAGGGCCTGCCGCGCGTGCAGTCGATCCAGAACGCCTACAACCTTGTGAACCGCACCTTCGAGCTTGGCGGCTCGGAAATCGCGATGCGCGAAGGCGTCGGGCTTCTCGCCTATTCGCCGCTCGCACAGGGCTATCTCACGGGAAAATATCAGAATGGCGCGCTGCCTGCCGGCTCCCGCAAGCAGCTTTTCAACCGCCTGCAACGCTATGAAAGCCCGCAGACGAACCGCGCCATTGACGCCTATCTTGCTATCGCGAAGAAGCATGGCCTCGACCCGTCGCAAATGGCAAACCAGTTCGTGACGACGCGGCCCTTCGTGACCTCGAACATCATTGGCGCAACGACGATGGAACAGTTGAAGCTCGCCGTCACCAGCATCAATGTGAAATGGACGGAAGAACTGGAACAGGATATCGAGGCAGCCCATCTCGATCAGCCGAACCCCGCGCCGTAAGCGGCCATTTCCGGGCTTGACCCGGCACACTGATGCCGCACACTCGGCAAACGATATTCTTCATGCCCGGGCCATGGACCCGGGCATGCGTTTTTTGAGTGAACAGACATGATCCGCCTTTTCACAGCCCTCGAAATTCCCGATGAAGTGGCCGAGAAAATCGCGCCGCTGCAACACGGGCTTGATGGTGCTCGCTGGATCGAGCGACCGGATCTCCACATCACGCTGCGCTTCGCGGGCGATATTCCCAATGACGTGGCAGAAGATTTCGCGGCAGCGCTTGACGAGATTCCCGTCGAGCCTTTCGAGGTGGAGCTCGAAGGGCTGGGCGAGTTTGGCGGCAAGCGCCCGCACACGCTTTATGCGGGCGTGAAACCTTCCGAGGCGCTGGCCGTTCTCCATGCCCGGCATGAAAGCGCCGCTCGGCGCGCGGGCCTCAAACCGGAAACGCGGAACTACACGCCCCATGTCACCATTGCGCGCCTGTCACGCGTGGAGACAGACGCTGTCTATGATTTCATCCGCGCACATTCGCCCTTTGCGGCGCCTGTTTTCACCGTGTCACATTTCACGCTCTTCTCCGCGCGCTCAAGCATTGGCGGCGGGCCTTATGTGGCGGAGCATCGCTACCCGACTGACATCTGGGGCGAGGACGACGACTAGTCTCCGCCTTCCATCGCCTCTTCGATCGCATGCATGTCATCGTCGGACAGGCCTATATGGTGCCCTATCTCATGCACGAGAACGTGGGTGATGAGATGGCCGAGCGTTTCGTCATATTCCGCCCAGTAATCAAGCATGGGCCTGCGATAGAGAAACACCATATCAGGCATATGGAACGGCTCGGACACGGAGCGATCGATATGAGAAATGCCCTGATAGAGACCAAGCAGATCGAACGGGCTCTCAAGTTCCATCTCGGTGGCAATCTCCTCATCGGGAAAATCCTCCACCCGGATGAGAAGCCCCTCGCAGCGAGAGCGAAAGCTTTCCGGCAGACGCGCAAAGGCGTCATGCGCCATGCGCTCGAAATCCTCAAGCGTCGGCGCCTTGAGATCGTGCCAGTCCATTTCACCCGCCATGTCACTCACCCGAAACAATCGCTGCTTGCACCCGAAGCTTAAGAGGGCGAGGCTTTGGCAGCAAATCACCCCTCTGCAGGAGATCGTCATGAGCGGAAAGCTGACCGGAAAAGAACGCCAGAAGGCATTGGCACCCCTGAAGGGCTGGACGAAAGTGCGTGGCCGCGACGCCATCGAGAAAAGCTATCGCTTTCGGGATTTCAACGAAGCCTTCGGCTTCATGTCTCGCGTGGCGCTTGCGGCGGAGAAGATGGATCACCACCCCGAATGGGCGAATGTCTGGAACCGCGTCGATGTCGTGCTGACAACGCATGATGCGGGCGGCGTCTCGGACAAGGATGTGACGCTCGCCAAGCTGATGGATAAATGGGCGGGCCGCGCAGGCAAGGCGCCAGCAAAATGAGGTGACATATGCCCGATGCAGCAGGGCTGCCGCGGATAGTCATTCTGGGCGCAGGCTTTGGCGGTCTTACCGCCGCCAGAGCGCTGCGAAAGGCTGCTGTGTCGATCACGCTGATTGATCGTCAAAATTATCATCTCTTTCAGCCACTGCTTTATCAGGTTGCAACAGCAACACTCTCACCGGCTGACATTGCCGTGCCGGTGCGCTCCACCTTCAGGGATCAGAAAAATACGAGCGTCCTGCTTGGAACCGTTGAAGACGTGGACCGGCAGGCGCGTCTCGTAAAGCTCGCAGATGGGCGCGATGTACCCTTCGACTATCTCATCATCGCGACGGGTGCAGGCCACGCCTACTTCGGCCATGATGAATGGGCGCCTTACGCACCGGGCCTGAAAAAGATTGATGATGCAACCGAGATCAGGCGTCGCGTGCTGCTTGCTTTCGAAAAGGCGGAAACCGAGCCAGATCCTGCGCGCCGCGCGGCGCTTCTCACTTTTGTCATTGTCGGCGGCGGTCCGACCGGTGTGGAAATGGCTGGTGCCATTATCGAGCTTGCCTGCAAAACGCTGGTGCGCGATTTCCGCCGTATCGACACCTCCGCCGCGCGTGTGATTCTGGTTGAAGCGGGACAGCGAATTCTACCTGCCTTCTCCGAAGACCTCTCTGCCTTCGCCGCCGCCTCGCTCCGCAAGAAAGGCGTGGAAATCCTCTGCGGCAATCCGGTGACAAATATCGACGCAATGACGGTAACGATTGGCGAGGAGGCGGTTCCTGCGCGCACAGTCGTCTGGGCAGCCGGTGTAAAAGCCTCCCCCGCCGGCAAATGGCTCGGCGTAGAGGGTGATCGCGCAGGCCGGGTAGCCGTAACGCCGCGCCTCGCCCTGCCGGATGATGAACGCATTTTCGTGATTGGTGACACCGCCGCCGTTGAGTGGACAGAAGGCCGCCTGGTGCCGGGCATCGCGCCTGCGGCAAAGCAGATGGGCAATCATGCTGCGCGCGCCATTTGCTCAGCACTTTCATGCCGCGAGATGCCAACCTTCCGCTATCGCCATCAAGGCAATCTCGCAACGATTGGCCGCCAAAGCGCGATCATCGATTTCGGACGCCTCCGAATGAAAGGCTTTCTCGCCTGGCTCGTCTGGGGCGCGGCGCATATCTATTTCCTGATCGGCTTCCGCAACCGCCTTTTCGTGATGACGCATTGGGTATGGTCCTATCTCACGCTTCGCCAAGGCGTGCGGCTCATCACCGGCTCAACCGATCTCCCGGAATAAAAAAAGCCCCCGGCGT
The DNA here is from genome assembly GCF_049672805.1 of Parvibaculum sp. Taxonomy (GTDB): domain Bacteria; phylum Pseudomonadota; class Alphaproteobacteria; order Parvibaculales; family Parvibaculaceae; genus Parvibaculum. The sequence continues at coordinate 3,605 of NZ_JBATWS010000133.1, read as the reverse complement.
TTCCACCGGGGGCTTTCCGTTTTCGGAAATCCGAAAGACTTAGCGCGGCGCCATGCGGATCGCGCCGTCGAGGCGGACCGTTTCACCGTTGAAGTAGCCGTTGCGGATCATCTCGGTTGCAAGCGAGGCATACTCGTCCGGATTGCCGAGACGGGCCGGGAACGGCACCTGCGCGCCAAGCGCCTGACGAACCTTTTCCGGCGCGCCGGCGAGCAGCGGCGTGTCGAAGATGCCCGGCAGGATCGTGTTGACGCGGATGCCTTCGCGGCTGAGGTCGCGCGCGATGGGGAGCGTCATGCCGACGACACCGGCCTTGGAAGCGGAGTAAGCAGCCTGACCGATCTGGCCATCCTGCGCGGCGACGGAGCCGGTGTTGACGATCGCACCACGGTCACCATCCGGCAGCGGATCGAGCGTGAGCATGCCGGCAGCCGACTTCGCGATGCAGCGGAACGTGCCGACGAGGTTGATCTGGATGATGAGGTTGAACTTGTCGAGCGGGAAATGTTCCGGCTTGCCGGTTTCCTTGTTCTTCGAGGCGGTCTTGATCGCGTTGCCGGTGCCCGCGCAGTTCACGAGGATGCGCTCCTGGCCGATCGCGGCGCGAACCTTTTCAAAGCCCGCATCAACGCTGGCTTCATCTGTCACGTTCACCTTCGCGAAAACGCCACCAAGCTCCTTCGCAAGGGCTTCGCCCTTCTCTTCCTGAAGATCGAAAATACCGATCTTCACGCCTTCCTTGGCGAGACGGCGAGCGGTGGCCGCGCCGAGGCCCGACGCGCCGCCGGTGATGATGGCGCTGATGCTGGAATCGAGTTTCATGCGTTCATTCCTTCTCTGCACGGGCTGAAAGCGCCCCGCATTTCCTTGTTCTCGGGCGACGAGAGCGCCCGGTTGGCGCCGATTTAACAAATTCGGTGGGCAAAGAGCGAGCCAAAAATGGCCAAAAAACAGGCCATTTGGCCGCGCAGGGCTTCGCCGCACCATTGACGCAACGTCGCCTTGGCTTGCAAGGCAGCGTCCCGCGCACCATCTTGGTGCCATTGCCGGGCGGGGGCAGCGGAGCCACGCTTAAGAGGGAGCGAGATGCCCTTGTCACGAGGAAATCCCGAAGCAGAAGGCGCAGAAACCGACCTTCTCGATCCAAAACACCAGTTGCCCGCCACGATTGCGCGCAATGAGGAGAAGGTGCGGGCAGGTTTCTGGAAGAAGATGGTCCGCGTCGCAAGCAAGGTGCCCTTTGCCGAGGATGCCGCCGCCGCATGGTTCTGCGCACGCGACCCGCGCACACCGACGCGGGTGCGGGCAACGCTTCTGGCGGCACTCGCCTATTTCGTGACGCCCGCCGATCTCATCCCCGATTTCGTCGTGGTCTTCGGCTTCACCGATGACGCCGCCGTGCTGATGGCCGCGCTCGGCCTTGTCTCAAGCTACATGAAGCCCGACCACCGGAAAGCAGCACGGCAGGCACTGGGCCTGCCGCCTGTAGAGGATGAGGACGGGAAGTAAGGAACTCCCCTCACTGTCACGGTCGGGCTTGACCCGGCCATGACGCGTTGAACTTTTCAACCAGCCTCAGGCGCCCTTACGCAACCCACGCACCGCTTTCATTTGAGCGGTAGCCGAGCGAGCGATAGGCCGCATCGACAAGCGCCTGCCCGCGATCATTGAGCAGGATGCCCGCGCCCATGCGGTTCATGTTGTAGCCGAAGCTCATCCGCGCTTCCGGGTCCGCAAAGCCGATGGAACCGCCCATGCCGACATGGCCGAACGCCGCATCGCTCATGATACAGGATGAGTTCAGCTCATTCTTCAGCTTGCGATTATCCATCGACTTCATGAAGCCAAGCGCAAAGCGCGTCGGAATGAGGAGCGTCGCATCTTCATGCGTCGCCATCGAAACCCGGCCCATCCGCGCAAGCGTGTCGCTGCCGACGAGATTGCCGCCGCCGTTCGCAAGCGGCTGATACATGCCCGCAAGATTGCGCCCGTTCGAAACGCCATTGCCGGAGCCGACTTCCGCCGCAAGCCATTCCCTCGAATTGAAATCGGCATTGCCACCATTCATCAGGAAGAGATGCGCGGGGCTTGTCGGGTCCGTCATCACGGCCTGCGTGAACCTTGAGTTCAGCTGTGCCGGATCAGGCTCGGCATAGATCATCGGCGCAATACGCGGCGCGACTTCATCCGGCGTACCGATCCAGAAATCAAGACCAAGCGGGCCTGCCACCTCATCGGCAAAAAAGCGTCCCGTACGCTTGCCCGACGCGCGGTGAACAATCTCGCCCACCGTCCAGGCGAGCGTCACGCCATGATAGCCATTGCGCGTGCCCGGCCTCCAGAACGGCTCTTCCTCCTCGATGAGTTTGACCATGTAGTCATAGTCGTAATAGGCGCCGTCCTTCAGCTTCGTCCGCACATGCGGAACACCCGCCGAATGATCGAGCATCATGGAGACGAGCGTGTCTTCCTTCCCGTTCTTTGCATATTCCGGCCAGTAGTCGGAAACCTTCGCATCGAGATCGAGCTTGCCGCGATCAGCCAGAATATGCGCGCAAAGCGATGTCGCGCCCTTTGTGCAGGAGAAGACGACGGAGACCGTATCCTTCTCCCACGCATCGCCGTCCCGCGCCTTGCGACCGCCCCAAAGATCGAGCACCGTCTTGCCTTCAAGCGTGATGGCGACATTGGCGCCGACTTCATCGCGCGTCTCGAAGTTTTCGACAAAGGCATCCACGACCTGTTTGAACTTCGGGTCATAGATGCCGTGCAGCGTGCCTGCTTTCGTCTCTCTGGAAAAATTCTCCACCGCCATTCCCTCCTGATTTTTGATTGTCGTTTTTGAACCTTTTAGCGGCTGGAGCGCAACCCGCCATAACCCGCCTCGATGAGAACAGGCCGGATCGCTGCCGTGAGCGCCTGATAGCCGTTCCTGTTGAGCGAGAGCCCGTCCCAGCGAAAAAGTTCTTCCCTGATGCGTCCTTTCTCATCGACCATGGCTGGCGTCACATCGAGGAAATAGGCGCCCGTTTCGCCACTCACATAATCCGCAATCAGCGCATTGGCGCGCTGCGCGCCATACCAGCGCTCCTCGCGTGCAGGGGACGGACGGATCGACACGAAAATGACAGGGGCCATCAGACCTTCTGCGCGCAGCGACAGAAGAAGCGTTCGGAAATCATCAAGCAGGTCTTCGGGTCTGCGTCCGCGCACATCGGCGAGATCGGCATCGCCTGCCATGACGATGATGGCGCGCGGCTTGTAGGGATGAATGATGCGCGCGCGATAATGATTGATATGCGGGATCTGCGCCCCGCCAAAGCCCCGCCCGATCACGGGTACGGGCGCCATGTCTTCCGCCAGTGTCGTCCAGAGGCGCACATCCCGCCCGCCGACAAAGAGCACCGCATTTTCAGGCGGCGGGTTCGACACGTCGCGCCGTTCGAAATCCGCAATCTCGCCTTCCCAGTAACTCGCATCGCCCGAAGCGAGCAGCACATAGATGAGGAAAGCGAAAAGCGCCACCAGCGCGACGCCGAAGGTCACACCAAGCGCAAGCAGGGCGCGCTTCAGTTATGTGTTTCCCCCGTCACTGTTTCCCCGGA